>JAYVDG010000381.1:0-4841 GCA_043749525.1 Phenylobacterium sp. | reverse complement strand
ACAGGGCCACGGCCCAGACCAGCGTGAACCTCTGGTGCTGGGCCAGCTCCACGCGGACCAGCCCCACCAGCAGGTAGGTCGACGGCACCAGAGGCGAGAGCAGGTGCACCGCCTGGCCGGTGAGCGAGGCGCGCGCCATCTCCACCGGCGTGATCCCATAGGTCCCCGCCGCCTCCGTCAAGATCGGCAGGATGCCGAAATAGAAGGCGTCGTTGGAGATGAAGAAGGTGAAGGGCATGGCCAGCAGGGCGGTGATCGGTGCCAGGTAGGGACCAAGAACGGGCGGGATCAGGCCGGTGAGGCTGTCCGCCATCGCCTGCGTCATCCCGGTGCCGTTGAGGATGCCGGTGAAGATGCCGGCGGCGAAGATCAGGGCGATCACCGGCAGGATATTGGGGGCATGGGCCGCGATCCGCGCCTTCTGCGCCGCCAGCGAGGGATAGTTCAGAACCAGGGCGATGGCCGTGGCGATCATGAACAGAACCGGCAGAGGCAGAACCCCCATCACCAGGGCGGCGAGCAGGCCAAGTGTCAGGGCCAGGTTCAGCAGGATCAGCCTGGGCCGCTCGGTCCGGTCGTTGTCGTCCACGAGGTCGCGGACCAGGTCGTCCTCGTCGGGCTCCCGCAGCGCCCCGGTGGAGGACAGCACCCCCAGACGCTTGCGTTCGCCGCGCCCCAGCACCCATGCCACCAGCAGGATGAACACCACGCCGGCCAGCATGCTGGGGATCATCGGAACGAAGATGTCGGCGGCCTCCAGATGCAGGGCGCTGGCCGCCCGCGCCGTCGGCCCGCCCCACGGCGTGATGTTGGTCACCCCGCAGGCCAGCATCAGCAGGCAGGCCAGGATCAGCGGATTCAAGCCCATCCGCCGGTACAGCGGCAGCATGGCCGTGCAGCAGATCAGGAAGGTGGTCGACCCGTCCCCGTCCAGCGCCACCAAGACACCCAGCACCGCCGAGCCGACCACGATCTTCACCGGGTCGCCGCCGACGACGCGGACGATCAGCGCCACCAGAGGGTCAAACAGGCCCGCATCGGTCATCAGGCCGAAGAACAGGATGGCGAAGGCCAGCATCACGCCCGTGGGCGCCAGCGCCTTGACCCCGTCGAGCATAATCGGCCCCAGGTCCGCCCCGTGCCCGGCCAGCAGACCGAAGACCACCGGCGTCAGGATCAGGGCCACCAGGGCCGAGACGCGACCCGTCATGATCAGGGTCATGAAGGTCGCCACCATGGCGAAGGCGAGCAGGGTCAACATGGCCGCCAACCTCGCCGAGAATCTGCGCCGCAGGAAGCCTTGCCTCCCCTTTTGATCGTCATGGCCGGGCTTGTCCCGGCCACCCATGATCTCCGAGGTTCAGCAAGAACCCGTGGCGCCGGCCCGGGCGATCTGCGGAGAGGCGGAGATCATAGGTCCCCGGGACGAGCCCGGGGATGACGATTGTGAGGGGATGAACGGTGGTGGTGCGGCTACGGCAACACCACCACGCTGTCCGACAGCTCGTTCGGATTGTCCGACACATCCGCCGGGAAGTGCTCGGCCAGGATGTCGGCGCACAGCGCGATGGCCGCCTCGAAGCCCTCAGCCGGCTTCTTCTTTTTAATCCCCGAGATCAGCGCCGCCATGGCCGCGTCCCAGACCTTGGGGTCGACCTTAGACGCCACACCCTCGTCGGCGATCAGTTCGGCCATGCGCTCCTTGGTGGAGACATAGATCAGCACCCCGGTCCGTTCGCGGGTGGCCGTCAGGTTCTTGGCCAGGAACTGCTCCTGGGCCCGCCTGCGCACCCGCTCGCGCTTCAGGCCGCCCGGCGTCAGCAGCCGGCGCAGGGGACGGATCATGCCCACCAGCACCGCCACCACCACAAACAGCGCGCCCTGCATCAGCAGGGCCCCGATCAGGGCGCTGCGCACCGACTGCTCGGCCACCGCCCCGATCTGGGCGGCTGACCACTCGCCGGTGAGAATTTCAGGGGCGCTCACATGGATGCCGCCAGCCAGCAGCAGGGCCGGCGCGGCCAGGGCCGCGATCGCCGCCCAGGCCACCGGCACCTCGCGGTAGTCGGAGGATTCCCCAGCCACCACGGTGTAGATCTCACCGCGGGTGCGCAGCTCTCCTCTCGTGACTGCGGCCTCGATCCGCGAACGGTCGGCGTCTGAAAGCATCACCATCCTCCTGAAGACCCACCGCCACCGAACGACCCGCCGCCGCCGCCGAAGCCGCCGCCACCGCCGCCGCCCCAGCTACCGCCGCCGCGCCCGCCGCCCGAAAACAGCAGGGGCAGCAGCCACCACATGCCGCCGCCACGGCGCCCGCGGCCGCCACGGCCGCCGCGCAGGATGCCGCTGAGCACCCAGAAGATGATCAGCACGATGAAGATGATCGGGATGCCGCCGCCGCTGGAATGGCTCTGCGCCTTGGGGGGCGCCGCGGCGATGGCCTTGGCCTGGTCATCGGGCAGGGAGAGCTGACCGATCACCGCCTCGGCGCCGGACATGACGCCCTCTTCCATCTTACCGTTCCGGAAGGCGGGCAGGATCTTGGTCTGGATGATCACGCTGGACAGCGCGTCGGTCAGCACACCTTCCAGGCCGTACCCGACGTCGACCCGTACCTTCTTGTCGTTGGGCGCCACCAGCAGCAGGACCCCGTCATTGCGGGTCTTGTCGCCAATGCCCCAGGCGCGGCCGAGCTGATAGCCATAGTCCTCGATCTCATAACCGCCGAGGTCGGGCAGGGTCGCCACCACCATCTGCCGGCCGGTCTTGGTCTCCAGGTCGGCCAGTTCGCCAGTAAGCTTCTGCTCGGCCTCCGGCGACAGCAGGTTGGCGTTGTCCACCACCCGCCCGGTCAGAGGCGGGAACTTGGGAGCGGCCATCGCCGCCCCCGCGCTCACGACGAGGCCGAGGACCGCGAGCGCCAGCAGCCCCCGCAGTCCCTTGCGCGCGGTCATTGGGCCGGCGCGGCCGGCAGGGTGGACGCCGCGGGCGCGGCCGTCGGCGAGAAGCTGACCGTCGGCGCGGCCTGGGCCGCGGCGTTGGCCTGGAACATCACCATCGGCTTGGAGCCGCTATGGACGGTCGAGGCCCAGAAGCTGTTGGGGAACTTGCGGAATTCCAGATTGTAGTCGCGGACCGCCTCGTTGTAGTCGCGGCGCGCCACCGTGATGCGGTTCTCGGTACCTTCCAGCTGGCTCTGCAGGGCCAGGAAGTTCTGGTTGGACTTCAGGTCCGGATAGCTCTCCTGGATCATCATCAGCCGGCCGAGCACCCCCGACAGCTTGTCCTGGGCGGCGGCGTATTGCTGGAACTGGGCCGGGTTGGTCAGGGTCGAGGCGTCCACCTTGACCTGGGTCGCCGAGGCGCGGGCCTCGGTGACGGCCACCAGGACGCTCTTTTCCTGGGCGGCGTAGCCCTTCACCGTCTCGACGAGGTTCGGGATCAGGTCGGCGCGGCGCTGATACTGGTTCTGGACCTCGGCCCACTGGGCCTTGGCGCGCTCTTCCTTGGTGGGGATGTTGTTGATCCCGCAGCCGACGATCAGGACAGGCGCGAGCACCAGCAGGGCGGCGCGCGCGAGGCGATTGCGAAGCGTGGACAAGGTATGTGGCTCCCTAAGAGCAGGCATCAGGATCAGGCCTGACTACGCAAACTATGTGGCCCCGTCTTTGATCCCGCGCAACGACTGGTGGATGAAGCTTTGGTAAGCGAGAGCCGATGACGGAAACGCGGAGATACTATTCTGAGAAGGGGCTGACGGCGACGTTTTACGACGTGGTCACCGCCCTTGACCCCACCCTGCAGGGGGATATCGACATCTATGGCGGTTTGGTCCCCGCTGGCGGCCATGTGCTAGAGCTCGGCGCCGGCACCGGCCGGGTGAGCCTGGCCCTGGCTGAGCGCGGCCTGAGTGTCACCGGCCTCGACCTGGCGCCCACAATGCTGGCCCAGGCCCAGGCCAAGCGCGCCACCCTGGCGCCCGAGCTGGCGTCGCGCCTGACCTTCATCCAGGGCGACATGGCGGCGCTGTCGCTGCCCGACACCTATGACGCGGTGATCTGCCCCTATTTCGGACTCGCCCACCTGCCGGCCGGCGCGGCGTGGCGCAATGTCTTCGCAGGCGTCGCCAGTCACATGAAGCCCGGCGCCTTGGCGGCCTTCCACCTGCCCGACGCCAAGCGCATGGCCGAGGCCCCCAGGGCGCCGAAGGGCGTGCCGGTGCTGCAGCACACCCTGGACTGGTCGGGCCGAAAGCTGCTGGTCTATATCCACGAACGCACCGCCCGCCTGGACATTGGCCGCTTCGACCAGGTGGTGGACCACGTGGTCACCGACGCCTTCGGCAAGGAGGAGCGCCGCGCCCGCGAACGCCTCACCTACTACGCCGCCGACCCGACCCCCGTCGCTGAGGCCGCTGGGCTGGTGCAGGACCGCGAGCCCATCCCGCAGGGCGGCGCGGGCGCGATCCACGTGTTCCGGAAGCCGGACTAATCCGGTCATCCGCGACCATCTCCAACCGTCATCCCGGAAAGCCCGTAGGGCTTGTCCGGGACCCAGACGCGCAGGGCTTGCCGGATAGATCGGTGAGTATGGGTCCCGGTCTTCCGCTCACGCGGAAGCCGGGATGACACGGAAGGGTGGGGATAAGCGGGGTTGGATTACCGCCGCGCCCCCGCCGTCCGCTCCCGGATGGCCTTGAACTCCGAGCCGCCCTTCCAGTCGGGCCAGTCCTTGGGATCGCCCGCAATGGCCTTGCCCATGACGTAGAGCAGTTGCACATCCTGGGCCGCGCCGCGCAGGTCCCAGTCGGGGCTCCAGGCGTCGCAGGGCTGGTGGTA
>JAYVDG010000380.1:0-4851 GCA_043749525.1 Phenylobacterium sp. | reverse complement strand
CCGCACCTGCTGTTCGCCGACGAGCCCACCAGCGCGCTGGACGGCGAGAACGGCCAGATCGTCATCCAGCTGCTGCAGCGGGCGGCCAAGAGCCATGGCGCGGCGGTGATCTGCGTCACCCACGACCCGCGGCTGGAAGCCTATGCCGACCGCATCATCCACATCGAGGACGGCCGTATCCTGAACGACCGGCGTACGACGCCGGCGCCGGACGGCGCCAAAACCCCCGAGCTCATCGGAGCCTAAGACCATGTTCGCCTTCCTCCGCCGCCACGTCGTCTGGCTGATCGTCATCGTCCTCGCCGTGGCGGTGGGCGGGGCCGTGGTGATGAACGGCAAGGCCAAGGCCCAGAAGGCCGCCGCCGAGAAGTTGGCCGCCGCCAAGGCCCCAAAGAGCCCCTTCGTGGCCATCGCCAACGGCAAGGCCGACGTCGAGGGCGGCATGATTCAGGTGGCCGCGCGCCGCGCCGGCATCGTGCGCGAGGTGCTGGTGAGCGAGGGCGACCGGGTGACCAAGGGCCAGGTCCTGGCCCGCCAGGAGGACGACGAGCCGCGCCTGGCCGCCGCCCAGGCCGCCGCCGCCGTGCGCCAGGCCCAGGCCCAGATGGCGATGACCCAGGTGCAGCTCTCCACCGCCCAGCGCGAGCGCGCCCGGCTGCAGGGGCTTGTGGCCACCAACTTCGTGGCCGGCCAGCGGCTGGACCAGGCGCAGGACAAGATCCGCGAGGCCCAGGCGACCCTGGAGGCCCAGCGCGCCATCGTCGGGACGGCCCAGGCGGCCCTGGCCCAGGCCGAGTACAACCGCGAACTGACCATCATCCGCGCACCGGCCGACGGCCGCATCGCCCGGCGCTACGCCAACCCGGGCGCCGGCGCCTCGACCCTCAACGTCTCCACCATGTTCGACCTGGAGCCCACCGCGCCGCACATCGTGCGCGCCGAGATCGCCGAGGGGTCCCTGCCCTTCGTCAGCATCGGCCAGGCGGTGCAGATCGCCCCGGAGAGCGACCCCACCAAGACCTATCGCGGCACGGTGCTGCGCCAGGCCACGGTGTTCGGCGCTCGCAAACTGGTCTCCGACGACCCCACCGAACGCACCGACGACCGGGTGGTGGAGGTGGTGGTGAGCGCCCAGGACGCCCCGTTCCTGATCGGCCAGCGGGTGCTGGTGAAGTTCCTGCGCGGGACCCAGGTGGCGGCGAACTAGGGCGCACCCCTAGAACCGCTGGGCGCCGTCCAGGCGGATGGTCGTGCCGTTGAGGAAGTCGTTCTCGACGATGTGGGCGGCCAGCTGGGCGTATTCGTCGGGGTCCCCCATGCGGTGGGGATTGGGCACCATGGGGCCCCACTTGGCCTGGGCCTCCTCGTCGGTCATGCGGGCGGAATAGGCCAGCGTCAGGAAGGTGCCCGGCGCGATGGCCATGGCGCGGACGCCGATGGGCGCGAGGTCGCGGGCGATGGTCAGGGTCATGCCGATGATGCCGCCCTTAGCCGCCGAATAGGCCGCCTGGCCCGGCTGGCCCTCATAGCCGGCGATAGAGGCGGTGTTGATCACCACCCCGCGCTGGTTGGAAGCCAGGGGCTCGTTCTTGGCCATGGCCTCGGCGGCCTGGCTGGTGACCGCAAAGGCGCTGTTGAGATAGACCCCGACGGTGTGGGCGAAGTGGGCGAGCGGGATGCGCTTGCCCTCGCGGTTGACGGTGCGGGCCGCGCCGGTGGCGCCGGGCGGCGGCGGTCCGCCATGCACCACCACGGCGGCGCGCAGGGGCGCGAGGTCCACCGCCGCCTGCACGGCCCTGGCGATGGAGTCTTCATCCATGATGTCGGTGTGGACATAGACCGCGCCGTTTCCGAGTTCCTTGGCCAGAGCCTCGCCGCGGGCGTCGGCCACGTCGGCGATGACCACCTTCATGCCCCGCTGGGCGAGGCGGCGCGCCGTGGCGCTGCCGAAGCCGCCGGCGCCGCCGGTGACGAGGGCCGAGGCGTTCGTGAGATCCATGGTGTTTCCCCTCTTCGCGGGCGGGCGCCGGGCCCGCATTGACGACATCCTGTCTGCGTCCCAGCGAAAATGCGAGGCTGTCGTGGCGGCAGTCGAGGGCGGAAATACCTAGGCGGCCAGGACCTCGCCGTCGGCGTCGCGGCCGATCCAGCGGGCGAGGGTGCGGATGGCGCGAGTGGCGGCCAGGGGCGCGGAGGGCGCGGGTGGCGGCCAGGGGCGCGGAGGGCGCGGGTGGCGGTCAGGCCGTCGATGACGGGCATGTGGACGTCCCCGTCTGCTTGGTCAGACCGGGGACATTGGGCGGAAGGGTCGGCGCTTGACCTCTCTCCTCCCGCGCCGCACAAACCGCGCGAAATTCTGATCCCTCTTTCTGGAGAGACTTCCATGGCGGACATCCGCTTCGACGGCAAAGTGGCGATCGTCACCGGCGCGGGCGGCGGCCTGGGCAAGCAGCACGCGCTGGAGCTGGCGCGGCGCGGAGCCAAGGTCGTGGTCAACGACCTGGGCGGCTCGATGGACGGTCAGGGCGGCTCCTCGGCCGCCGCCGACGCCGTGGTCGAAGAGATCAAGGCGCTGGGTGGTGAAGCCATCGCCAATGGCGGCTCGGTCACCGACGACGCCGGCGTCGCCCACATGGTCAAGCAGACCATGGACCAGTGGGGCCGCATCGACGTGCTGATCGCCAACGCCGGCATCCTGCGCGACAAGAGCTTCGCCAAGATGACCATGGAAGACTTCGAGCTGGTGGTGAACGTCCACCTGATGGGCACGGTCAAGCCGACCAAGGCCGTCTGGGAAATCATGCGCGAGCAGAACTACGGCCGCATCGTCGTGACGACCTCGTCGTCGGGCATGTACGGCAACTTCGGCCAGTCCAACTATGGCGCGGCCAAGCTGGGCATCATCGGGTTCATGAACACGATCCGTCTGGAAGGCCAGAAGAACAACATCCACATCAACGCCATCAGCCCGGTCGCCGCCACGCGGATGACCGAGAACCTGATGCCCGCCGAAATCCTGGAAAAGCTGAAGCCGGAATACGTGACGCCGGGCGTCGTCTACCTGGCCTCGGAAGAGGCCCCCACCGGCGTGATCCTGACCGCCGGCGCCGGCGCCTTCGCGCTCACCCGCCTGTACGAAACCGAGGGCGTCTACCTCGGCGAGGGCGGCCTTTCGGTGGAAGAGGTCCGCGACAACTGGGCCAAGATCTCCGACCCGGCCGGCCAGCAGGCCTATCTGAACGGCGGCGAGCAGAGCGGGAAGTTCTTCCGCAAGATGCAGGGCGGCTAGGCCGCACCGCAGCATATCGTGTGGCGTTGCAAAGGGCGGTCCCACAAGGGGCCGCCCTTTCGATTCTGTAATGTCGCAGACGCGGAATCCGCTTGCGTCGGCTTGGGTGATCGCGCGTAACCTCACCGCCTATTGTGAGGCCTCCGAAAGAGAGGTTCTGTGCCCTTCGGAGGATGCGAGACTTGACCCAAGCCCAGACGGCCCCCTTGTCGGGACGCCTTTCGCTCGGAACCATTATGGCCTTCGCGGGAACCAGCCTGCCGCTCTCGGCCCTGGCCATCGCCATCTCCGTCTACCTGCCCCGCTATTTCGCCAGCCACATCGGCGTGGAGCTCGCCGTGGTCGGCGCGGTGTTCGCCACGGTGCGGGCCATCGACATCCCGCTGGATCCCGCGCTCGGCATGATGATGGACCGCACGCGGACCAAGTGGGGCCGCTACCGGATCTGGACCATCGTGGGCGCGCCCATCCTGATGCTGGCCCTGCTGATGCTGTTCCAGGCCCCCACGGGGTCGGGCAAGCTGTACCTGATGGCCTGGTTGCTGATCATGTATCTCGGCACCTCGATCCTCTCGCTCTCCCACTCGGCCTGGGCCGCGACGCTCGCCACCCGCTACGAGGAGCGCTCGCGCATCTTCGCGGTGATGACGGCGGTGGGCGTGCTGGGTTCGGTCATCGTCCTGGTCATCCCGATCGTGCTGGAACAGATGGGCATGAGCGACGCCCAGGGCGTCCAGGCCATGGGCTGGTTCATCATCGGCCTGACGCCGCTGGCGGTGGGCATGGTGGTCTGGCGCACGCCCGAGCGCATCACCACTGACGTGGGCGCCAAGCACTTCAATCTCAGCGACTACTGGGCCCTAATCTCGCGGGGCAACATGATCCGCATCCTGGCGGCCGACCTCTGCCTGTCGCTCGGTCCCGGCTGGATGGCCGCCCTCTACCTGTTCTATTTCAAGGACGCCCGGGGCTTCTCCACCGGTCAGGCCAACATCCTGCTGCTGGTCTACATCCTGGCGGGCTTCGCCGGGGCGCCGGCCATCGGCTGGCTGGCCAACAAGATCAGCAAGCACCGCGCGGTGATGATCGCCACCACCGGCTACTCTGTGATGCTGATGCTGGTGGGCTTGCTGCCAAAGGGGGATTTCGTGCTGGCGGTGCCGGCCATGTTCATGGCGGGCGCTCTGGCCGCCGGCTTCGGGGTGATGACCCGGGCGATCACCGCCGACATCGGCGACGAGGTTCGCCTGGACGGGGGCAAGGAGCGGATCGGCCTGATCTATGCGCTCACCGTCCTCACCGGAAAGGTGGCCGGCGCCTTCTCGATCTTCCTCACCTTCACCGTCCTCTCGCGGGTCGGCTACAACGCCAAGGAAGGCGCGGTGAACACGGTCGAGGCGATCCATAACCTCGAGCTCGCCTACCTGATCGGCCCCATCGTCTTCGTCATGCTGGGGGGCGCGTGCTTCATCGGCTACAAGCTGGATGCGAAGAATCATGCCGAGGTGCGGCGCCAACTGGACGAGCGGGACGCCCTCTACGATGAGGCGCCGATCATCGCG
>JAYVDG010000379.1:0-12612 GCA_043749525.1 Phenylobacterium sp. | reverse complement strand
TATGCCGTGGCCATGTGCTTCATGCCGCAGGACGACGCTGCGCGCGCCGTGGCCGTCAGCCAGTTCGAGCACTTCCTGAAGGTCGAGGGCCAGGTCTTCATCGCCTGGCGCGACGTGCCCGTCGACACCACCGGCCTCGGCGAGGCCGTGCTGGCCGAGATGCCGGTGATCCGCCAGGCCATCGTCGGCCGTGGCCCCGGGACCAAGGACCAGGACGCCTTCGAACGGAAGCTGCTGACCATCCGCAAGCAGCTGCAGAACCCGCTGGCCGAGCTGGCGGTGAAGAAGAATCTGCCGGGCCTGACCCAGCTGTACCTGCCGTCCTTCTCGACGCGGACGGTGGTCTATAAGGGCCTGCTTCTCGCCCACCAGGTTGGCGCCTTCTACACCGACCTTATCAACCCGCTGACGGAGTCGGCCCTGGCGTTGGTCCACCAGCGCTTCTCCACCAACACCTTCCCGTCCTGGAAGCTTGCCCACCCCTACCGGTTCATCGCCCACAACGGCGAGATCAACACCGTGCGCGGCAACGTCAACTGGATGAACGCGCGCCGCCGCACCCTGGAGTCGGACCTGCTGGGCCCCGACCTCAACAAGATGTGGCCGCTCATCCCGCACGGCCAGTCCGACACCGCCTGCCTCGACAACGCCCTGGAGCTGCTGGTGGCCGGCGGCTATCCGCTGGCCCACGCCGTCATGATGCTGATCCCGGAAGCCTGGGCTGGCAATCCGCTGATGGATCCCAAGCGCAAGGCTTTCTACGAGTACCACGCCGCCCTGATGGAGCCGTGGGACGGTCCCGCCGCCGTGGCCTTCACCGACGGCCGCCAGATCGGCGCCACCCTCGACCGCAACGGCCTTCGTCCGGCCCGCTTCGTCATCACCGACCAGGACCATGTGATCATGGCCTCGGAGATGGGCGTGCTGGTGGTTCCCGAAGAGCGCGTGGTGCGCAAGTGGCGCCTGCAGCCTGGCAAGATGCTGCTGATCGACATGGAGGAAGGCCGGATCATCGAGGACGAGGAGATCAAGGCCTCCCTCGCCGACGCCGAGCCCTATGCCGAGTGGCTGGCCCAGACCCAGTTCAAGCTGGAAGACCTGCCCGAGGCCCCGGCCGCAGAGGCCTTGCTGGGCAACGACCCGAACCACCTGCTCGATCGCCAGCAGGCCTTTGGGTACACCCAGGAGGACCTGTCCTTCTTCCTGGAGCCGATGGCCCAGACCGGCGAGGACCCCATCGGCTCGATGGGCGGCGACATCCCGATCGCGGTTTTGTCCAAGCGCGCCAAGCTGCTCTATGACTACTTCAAGCAGAACTTCGCCCAGGTCACCAACCCCCCCATCGACCCCATCCGCGAAGAGCTGGTGATGAGCCTGGTCTCGATGATCGGTCCGCGCCCGAACCTGCTGGGCCGGCAGGCCGGCACCCACAAGCGCCTGGAGGTTTCCCAGCCGATCCTCACCAATGAGGACCTGGCCAAAATCCGCGCCATCAGCGAGCTGCTGGACGGCGCCTTCCGCACCGCGACCCTCGACGCCACCTGGGCGGCCGAGGAAGGCCCGGCGGGCCTGGAGCGCGCCCTGGACCGTCTGTGCCGCGAGGCCACCGACAACGTCCTGGCCGACATGAACATCCTGATCCTGTCGGATCGGGCCACCTCCAGCGACCGCATCGCCATCCCCGCGGCGCTGGCGACGGCGGCCGTACACCACCACCTGATCCGTCAGGGCCTGCGCATGCAGACCGGCCTGGTGATCGAGACCGGCGAAGCCCGCGAAGTGCACCACTTCTGCGTCCTGGCCGGCTACGGCGCCGAGGCCGTGAACCCCTATCTCGCCTTCGAGACCCTGGAACACCTGCGGGTCGCCAACGGCTACAGCCTGTCGGCCTATGACGTCCGCAAGAACTACATCAAGGCGGTCGGCAAGGGCGTGCTGAAGGTGATGTCCAAGATGGGCATCTCCACCTACCAGTCCTATTGCGGCGCGCAGATCTTCGACGCCGTCGGCCTGAATTCCACGGTGATCGAGCAGTACTTCACTGGCACCGCCACCACGATCGAGGGCATCGGCCTCTATCAGATCGCCGAGGAGGCCGTGCGCCGCCACCGCGACGCCTTCGGCGATAACCCGATCTACGCCTCCATGCTGGACGTCGGCGGCACCTACGCCTTCCGCCTGCGCGGCGAGGAGCACGCCTGGACGCCGGAGACGGTGGGGCAACTTCAGCACGCGGTGCGCGGCAACCTGCCCGAGGCCTACAAGGCCTTCGCCGCCGGCATCAACGAGCAGTCCCAGCGCCTGCTGACCATCCGCGGCCTGATGCGCTTCAAGCTGGCCGAGACCCCGCTGAACCTCGACGAGGTCGAACCGGCCAGCGAGATCGTCAAGCGCTTCGCTACCGGCGCCATGAGCTTCGGCTCCATCAGCCGCGAGGCTCACACGACGCTGGCCATGGCCATGAACCGGATCGGCGGCAAGTCGAACACCGGGGAGGGCGGCGAGGAATCCGACCGCTTCAAGCCCCTCCCCAACGGCGACTCCATGCGCTCGGCCATCAAGCAGGTGGCCTCGGGCCGCTTCGGGGTGACCACCGAGTACCTGGTCAACGCCGACGACATCCAGATCAAGATGGCCCAGGGCGCCAAGCCCGGGGAGGGCGGCCAGCTGCCCGGCCACAAGGTGGACGCCAACATCGCCCGCGTGCGCCACTCCACGCCGGGCGTCGGCCTGATCAGCCCGCCGCCGCACCACGACATCTATTCCATCGAGGACCTGGCCCAGCTCATCCACGATCTGAAGAACGCCAACTCCAAGGCCCGCATCTCAGTGAAGCTGGTGTCGGAAGTGGGCGTCGGCACGGTGGCGGCGGGCGTGGCCAAGGCGCGCGCCGATCACATCACCATCTCGGGCTTCGAAGGCGGCACCGGGGCCTCGCCCCTAACCTCGCTGACCCACGCCGGCTCCCCCTGGGAGATCGGCCTGGCCGAGACCCAGCAGACCCTGCTGCTGAACGGCCTGCGCACCCGCGTGGCGGTCCAGGCTGACGGCGGCCTGAGGACCGGCCGTGACGTGGCCGTCGCCGCCCTGCTGGGGGCCGACGAGTTCGGTTTCGCCACCGCCCCGCTGATCGCGGCCGGCTGCATCATGATGCGCAAGTGTCACCTGAACACCTGCCCCGTCGGCGTGGCGACCCAGGACCCGATCCTGCGCGCCCGGTTCACCGGGCAGCCCGAGCACGTGATCAACTACTTCTTCTTCGTCGCTGAAGAGCTGCGCGAGATCATGGCTAGCCTAGGCTTCCGGACGATGAACGAGATGATCGGCCAGGTCAGCCGCCTGGACATGCGCGAGGCCGTCGATCACTGGAAGGCCAGCGGCGTGGACCTGTCGAAGATCCTGCACGAGGTCCAGCCGGGCGAGCCCAAGGGCCTCTGGAACCAGGACCGCCAGGACCACGGCCTGGACAAGGCGCTCGACAACACCCTGATCGCCGACGCCAAGGAGGCGCTGGCCAACCGCACGCCCATGCGCGGCGAATATCCGATCAAGAACATCAACCGCACCGTCGGCGCCATGCTGTCGGGCGAGGTGGCCCGCGCCTACGGCCATGCCGGCCTGCCGGAGGACACCATCTCGCTCACCTTCCACGGGGCGGCGGGCCAGAGCTTCGGCGCCTTCGTGGCCCGCGGCGTCAGCCTGGAACTGATCGGCGACGGCAACGACTATGTGGGCAAGGGCCTGTCGGGCGGCCGGGTGGTGGTGCGCCAGCCCAAGGAAAGCCGCCGCGACCCGACCCAGAACATCATCGTCGGCAATACTGTGCTCTACGGCGCCATCGCCGGGGAGGCCTATTTCCAGGGGGTGGCCGGCGAACGCTTCGCCGTCCGGAACTCCGGCGCCGTCACGGTGGTGGAGGGCACGGGCGACCACGGCTGTGAGTACATGACCGGCGGCGTGGTGGTGGTGCTGGGTGACACCGGGCGCAACTTCGCGGCCGGGATGTCGGGCGGCATCGCCTATGTCTACGATCCGAAGGGCCGCTTCACCCCGCTGTGCAACACCGCGATGGTGGACATCGAGAAGTTGGTCCCGGCAAGCGGCGGCGCCGACGACGTGGGCCGTCCCAGCCAGCGCTCCCTCTCGGTGGAGAACAACGGCATGGGCGACATGCTGGCCTTCGACGCCGAGCGCCTGAAGATCCTGGTGGAACGCCACCTGCTCTATACGGGTAGCGCGCGGGCCCGGGAGATCCTGGAGAACTGGGACTCCTGCCTGACCTCCTTCGTGAAGGTCATGCCCAAGGACTATCGCCGCGCGCTGACCGACATGGCCGCCGAGCGTCTGGCGGCCGCCGCCGTCGCCGCCGAATAGAATTTCAGAGTCGGAGTAAACCCATGGGCAAGCCAACCGGCTTCCTGGAAATCGAGCGCCAGGATCGCGGCTATGAAAAGCCGCAGGACCGTCTTCGCAACTGGAAGGAATTCATCCATCCGCTGCCGCAGGAGAGCCTGAACAAGCAGGCCGCGCGCTGCATGGATTGCGGGATTCCGTTCTGCCACACCGGCTGTCCGGTGAATAACCAGATCCCCGACTTCAACAACCTAGTCTATCGCGACCAGTGGAAGACGGCGCTGGAGAACCTCCAGTCCACCAACAACTTCCCGGAGTTCACCGGCCGCGTCTGCCCCGCTCCCTGCGAGGCGTCCTGCACCCTGAACATCATCGACACGCCCGTCACCATCAAGACGATCGAGTGCGCCATCGTCGACAAGGGATGGGAAGAGGGATGGATCACGCCGCAGATGTCGCTCCGCGGCACCGGCAAGCGCGTCGCGGTGGTGGGCTCGGGGCCTGCAGGGTTAGCCTGCGCCCAGCAGCTGGCCCGCGCCGGCCACGCCACCACGGTGTTCGAGAAGAGCGACCGGATCGGTGGCCTGCTCCGCTACGGCATCCCCGACTTCAAGATGGAAAAGCACCTCATCGACCGCCGCGTGGCGCAGATGGAGGCCGAGGGCGTCATCTTCCGCACCAATATGGAGATCGGCGTCTCGGTCTCTGTGCAGCGGCTGCTGGACGACTACGACGTGCTGGTGATGGCCGGCGGGGCCGAGAACCCCCGCGACCTGGAGGTCACCGGTCGCGATCTGGACGGCATCCACTTCGCCATGGATTTCCTGGTCCAGCAGAACAAGCGCAACGCCGGCGACGACGAACTGCGCGCCGCGCCCACCGGCGCCATCTCGGCCACCGGCAAGCATGTTGTGGTGATCGGCGGCGGCGACACCGGCTCCGACTGCATCGGCACCTCCAACCGCCACGGCGCGGCCTCGGTGACCCAGCTGGAAATCATGCCCGAGCCCCCGGCCCGGGAGAACAAGTTCATGACCTGGCCGGACTGGCCGCTGAAGCTGCGCACCTCGTCCAGCCACGAAGAGGGCTGCGAGCGCGACTTCGCCGTGGCCACCAAGCGGGCCATCGGCTCCAACGGCAAGATCGAGGCCCTGGAGTGCGTGCGGATGGAGTGGGCGCCGGGCGCCGACGGCCGTCAGGTGCTGAAGGAAGTCGAAGGCAGCGAATTCCAGCTCAAGGCTGATCTGGTGCTGCTGGCCATGGGCTTCGTCTCACCCAAGCACAACGCCTTCACCGAGCAGGCCGGGGTGGAGATCGACCCGCGCGGCAACGTGAAAGCCCCGGTCACCGACTACAAGACCTCGACGCCGAACATCTTCTCGTGCGGCGACATGCGGCGCGGCCAGTCCCTGGTGGTCTGGGCGATTCGCGAGGGCCGTCAGTGCGCCCAGGCCGTGGACGCCTTCCTGATGGGCGCGAGCAAGCTGCCGCGCTGAGGAACGCGCCGGGCGGACCTGGCCCTCCGCCGCGCTCGCTCCTTTCGCGAGCACG
The DNA here is from genome assembly GCA_043749525.1 of Phenylobacterium sp. GTDB lineage: Bacteria > Pseudomonadota > Alphaproteobacteria > Caulobacterales > Caulobacteraceae > Phenylobacterium. The sequence goes on along the minus strand of JAYVDG010000379.1, from coordinate 6,708 downwards.
GTCTTTCGGATTGGAGTGGTTGAGGCCGCTTATCGCCTCTGGAAGCTCAAGCCGGCGAGGGTGGGGCCAGAGCGCCCTCGACCGCTTGGCGGCCGGCCAAGCTCTCCGGAAACGCAAGTCGGCGAAAGCGCTGGAAAATCACGCTGGGCCATTTCCAGGCTGGGTTGGATCGTGGCTCTATGCCGCGGTCACACGGGGATTGGACATCATGCGCCTGAAGTTTGCCTGCCTCGCCCTGATCGCTGGCCTCGCCGTGACCGGCGCCGCCCAGGCCGCCGACCTGCTGATCTTCGGCGGCCCGATCTATACCGGCCTGGACGCCCAGCCGAAGGTCGAGGCCCTGGTGGTCAAGGACGGCAAGGTGGCCTTCACGGGCAGCTTGGCTGACGCCCGCAAGGCGGCGGGCAAGGCGCAGTCCATCGATCTGAAGGGCGCCGCCGCCTATCCCGGCTTCATCGACGCCCATGGTCACCTGATGGGCATCGGCTTCCGCGAGATGACCCTGAACCTGGAGGGCACGCTCTCCATCGCTGAGATGACGGCCAGGGTGAAGGCCTGGTCCATCGCCCATCCGGGACCGGAGGTGCTGTCGGGCCGCGGCTGGATCGAGACCCACTATCCGGAGAAGCGGTTCCCCAACCGCGCCGACCTCGACGTCGTGGTCTCCGACCGCCCGGTGGTGTTGGGCCGCTCCGATGGCCATGCCCTGGTGGTGAATTCGAAGATGCTGGCCCTGGCCGGGATCACCCGCGACACCCCCGATCCCGCCGGCGGCCAGATCCTGCGAGACGACAAGGGCGAGCCCACCGGCATGCTGGTGGACAACGCCAAGGCGCTCGTCACCTCCAAGGTCCCGCCGCCGTCCGAGGCGCAGATGCGGGAGGCCGCCAGACGGGCGGTGGACCTTTACGCCTCGCGCGGCTGGACCGGCCTCCACAGCATGAGCGTGGCGGCCAAGGACGTGGCCATCTTAAATGACATGGCCGCCGCCGGGACCCTGCCGATCCGGGTGGACAACTTCGTGGACCTGTCCAGCCATGGAACCCTCCTGACCACCGGACCGTCCGCCGATCCCACCGGCCTGGTGCGGGTGGACGGCATCAAGCTCTACATGGACGGCGCGCTCGGTTCGCGCGGCGCGGCCCTGCTGGCGCCCTATGACGACGCGCCGGGGACCGGCCTGCTGCTGACTCCGCCCGACGTCATCGCCAAGACCCTGCAGGCCGCACGCAAGTCCCACGCCCAGATCGCCATCCACGCCATCGGCGACCGCGGCAACCGCCTGGTGCTGGACGCCTTTGAGACCGCCTTCGACGGCGACCCGGCGCAGCTGCGCGCCGCCCGCTGGCGGATCGAGCACGCCCAGGTGCTGTCGCCCGGCGACCTGCCGCGCTTCGCCGATCTCGGCGTCATCGCTTCGATGCAGCCGTCCCATGCCATCGGCGACCTCTATTTCGCGCCGGCCCGGCTGGGCGAGACCCGGCTGAAGGGCGCCTATGCCTGGCATGACCTCTGGGCCAGCGGCGCCCATATGGCCGCCGGCACCGACGCGCCGGTGGAGAAGGGCGATCCGTTGGTGGAGTTTTATGCCGCGACCTACCGTCACGACCTGAAGGGTTTCGCCGGTCCCGACTGGGGGCTGGACGAGGTGCTGACCCGGCCCCAGGCGCTCGCCATGATCACCAAGGGCGCAGCCTATGCAGTGTTCCGCGAGAAGGACCTGGGAGATCTCGCGGTCGGCAAGGCCGCCGACATCTCGGTCTTCTCGGTGGACCTGATGACCGCCCCGTTCCCCGACATCGCCAAGGCGCACGCGGTGATGACGGTGGTCGCCGGAAAGGTGGTCTATCGGGCCAGGTAGGATAACTGCGGACGACTTGGCCTTGCGCGCAAAAGCGGGGCGCCCACGTCTGGCCGCATGAGCATCCAGCGGCGCCCCTTCGGCCAGAACTACGCCTTCGTGGTCGCCGCGGCGATCTTCGTCGCCCTGCTGGCGGCGGCGGGCCTGCGTTCCGCGCCGGGCGTGCTGATCCTGCCCCTGGAGCACGCCTTCGGCTGGAGCCGCGCCACGGTCTCGGCCGCGGCCGCCGTGGGCATCTTCCTCTATGGCCTGACCGGCCCCTTCGCCGCGGCCCTGATGCAGTCCTTCGGGGTGCGCAAGACGGTGACGCTCGCCCTGCTGCTGATGGCGGTCTCGACGGGCTTGAGCTCGATGATGACCCAGCCCTGGCAGTACATCGCCACCTGGGGTGTGTTCGCGGGCTTCGGCTCGGGGGCCGTCGCCATGGTGCTGGGGGCCACGGTGGTGAACCGCTGGTTCGTGGAGCGGCGCGGCCTGATGATGGGCCTGCTGACGGCCTCGACCGCCACCGGGACCCTGGTCTTCCTGCCCGCCATGGCCTGGCTGGCCGACAGCGCCGGCTGGCGTCCGGTGGTGCTGACCATCGCCGCCATCACCGGGATTCTCGCGCCGATCCTGTGGTTCATCCTGCCGGAGAAGCCCGCCGACATCGGCCATCTGCCCTATGGCGCGCCCGCCGACTATGAGCCCCCGCCGCCACCCGCCAACGGCGCGCTCAGCGTCGCCTTCGGAGCCCTCGCCCGAGCGTCCAAGACCCGCACCTTCTGGCTGCTGTTCACCGGCTTCTTCATCTGCGGCCTGACCACGAACGGCCTGGTCGGCGCCCACCTGATCGCCATGTGCGGCGACCACGGCATGGCTGAGGTCCAGGCCGCGGGTCTGCTGGCCATGATGGGGCTGTTCGACCTGGTGGGGACGACGCTGTCGGGCTGGCTCACCGACCGCTACGATCCGCGCAAGCTGTTGTTCGTCTACTACGCCCTGCGCGGCCTCAGCCTGATCGTCCTGCCCTATACCGACTTCTCCATCGTCAGCCTCAGCGTCTTCGCGGTGTTCTACGGCCTGGACTGGATCGCCACCGTGCCGCCCACCGTGCGTCTGGCCACCGAGACCTTCGGCGACCGCGACGGCCCCATTGTGTTCGGCTGGATCGCCGCGGGCCACCAGGCCGGCGCGGCGACCGCCGCCGTCACGGCGGGCGTCATCCGCACGGTGCAGGGCAGCTACCTGGAGGTCTTCGTGTTCGCCGGGGCCGCCGGGTTCCTGGCGGCGGGCGCCTCGCTGATGATACGCCGGGGCGCGGCGCAGACGGCTTGAACCCTTCCCCCTCGATGGGGGGAAGGGCAGGGTTGGGGGTGAATGCAGGGCGTCTGGCGAAGGGTGGTTTTGGCGCGGAGCCTTCACAGCTCTTCACCTCAACTCTGCAGCCGCACCCCCATCCAACCTTCCCCCATCGAGAGAGAAGGCTTTACACGAGCGCCTCATCCACCAGGTTCGGAAACACCTTGGCGACCTTGGAGAGCAGGTAGTCGCCATATGTCCCGTCGAAGTCGTGAACGCTGGCGCCGTCCCAGCGGCCGTCGGCGCCGATGGTGGCTGTCATCCCGGGCAGGGGCGCCATCTTCGCGGTGAAGTCCGGATCGAAGAACAGCGGGAAGGATAGGCGGTCATGGCCGCTCACGTTCTTCACCCGGTGCGGCGTCGAGCGGTAACGGCCGCCGGTCAGCCGCTCCAGCATGTCGCCGATATTGCAGACCAGGGCGCCCTCGATGGGCGGCGCCTCGATCCAGCCGCCGGGCGCCTTCACCTGCAGGCCACCGTGCTCGTCCTGGGCCAGCAGGGTCAGCAGGCCATAGTCGGTGTGCTCGCCCACCCCCCAGGATCGGCTCCAGTCGCTGTCTCCCGGTCCCCGCGCCGGATAGTGGAAGACGCGGAACAGCACCGTCGGCTCGTGGGTGTAGGCGTCGCGGAAATAGTCGTCATCGAGCCCCAGGCTGAGGGAGAAGCCCTCCATCAGCGCCGCCGCCGCGCGGGTCGCCCCGGCCATATAGGCCTCGGCGGCGACCTTCAGCTGGGGCAGCGCGGGCGGCCAGAGATTGGCGCCGTGCAGGGGCAGGCGGGCCTTCACGCGGGGATGGTCGGCCGCGAGCTCGGTCCCCAGGTAGAGGCCCTCCTTCAGGTCCGGCACGCCCGACGTCAGCTCGCCGCCCACGGGAAAGAACCCCCGCCAGGCCCGGCCGCCGTGGGCCATGTCGATCTTCAGCTTCTCAACCTCGGAAAGGGCGAAGAACCGCCGGCTCTGCGCCTCCAGGTCAGCCAGGGTTTCGAGGCTGATCCCGTGCCCCGTCAGGTAGAAGAACCCATGCGCCTCGCAGGCCCGGGTGATCTCCCCCGCCACCCGCGCCCGGCCGGCCGCATCGTCGCGGTCGAACAGGGCGCTCATCTCGATGACGGGGAGGTGCTCCATCAGGTGGCGGGCGCGGGCCGGGCGCGCTGGTTGTAGAGCTGCTTCATGCGGCGCTCGCGCTCCTCCGGCGTCACGGTGGCCGGGTCCTCGGGCGGGCCGGCGCTGATCGCCATACCCTTCACGACGGCGGGGCGGGCTGCCATCACGTCGAACCAACGCTTGAAATACTTGAACTCCGCCATGTCGATGCCCTGCAGTTCCCAGCTGGCGGTCCACGGATAGCAGATCATGTCGGCGATCGAGTACGCGTCCCCGGCGATCCAGGGCCGGTCATAGAGGCGGTTGTTCAGCACCCCGTACATGCGGTGGACTTCGTCGTTGAAGCGCCGCTGGGCGTAGGCTTGGTCGCCGTGCTTGGGATCGACGCGGCTGAAATGGCCGCGCTCGCCGGTCTTCGGCCCCTGGTTGGCCATCTGCCAGACGATCCACTGGTTGACTTCGTACTTGCCGCGCACGTCTTGCGGCCAGAACCTCCCGTACTTCTCGGCGAGATACATCATGATCGAGCCTGACTCGAACACGCTGATCGGCGCGCCGCCGCCCGTGGGCTCGTGATCCACCAGCACCGGCATGCGGTTGTTGGGACCGATCTTCAGATAGGCGTCGGTGAACTGGTCGCCGCGGCCGATGTTCACCGGCACGATGTTGTAAGGAACCCCCAGCTCTTCCAGCAGGACGGTGACCTTCTTGCCGTTCGGGGTCGGCCAGTAATGGAGATCGAGCATATGCAGCCTCGCGAGGGTTCAATCCCGCGAGCCTAGGCGCGAGGCCGCCGGCCTCAACCCCACAAAATCTGAAAAGCCATCAGCCCGAACGCAATCGGGCCCCTGACATCGTCAGGGGCCCAAGGCGTCATCCGGCCGAGGCCTGGATCGCGCGCTTCTGGAACATATCAGTTATGCGGGATGCCGTCGCCGTCCCGGCGGTCCGAGCGGATGTCACCTGCGACGTGGTCTAGCCGGGCTTGAATGGTGGCCGTATCACGGGCGCCCAGACGGCCGTTGCGGTAGTGGCGCATGCCGCGTTCCTGACGGCTGATCATGTTCAGCTGGCGCACGGCGTCATCAGCCTCGGCGCGCGACAGCGAACCGTCGTTCAGACCACGCTGGATGCGCTGCTGCAGCCAAGCCTGGCGGCCGCGAATGTCCATGGGGGCGCCGGCCCAACCGGAACCCGCCTGATAGGAGGCGTTCTCGCCATAGCCAGTCGCGGCGGGGGCGGTGGCGATCCAGCGGCCCTGGGCGTCGTAGTAGCCGTAGGACTGGCCCGCGCGCCAGCGGCCGTTGGTGTCGTAGTAACCCGGCTGGGCGTCGGCGACCCACATGCCGTTCGCGGCGCGGTGGCCGGCGGGCTGGCCGGAGATCCAGCGGCCATTGGCGTCATAGCGGCCCGTGGCGGGACCCGCGCGCCAGTGGCCGTTAGCGTCGTAGTAGCCGCTGGACGAGGCGCCGACCCATTGGCCGTTGGCGTCGTAATAGCCGCTGGCAGAGGCCGGCACATAGCGGCCGTTGCTATCATAATAGCCGCTGGCCGAGGACTCGGTGTTGGCGGCGATCCAGCGGTTCTGGCTGTCGTAGTAGCCGTTCGGCGCGCCGTCGATCCAGCGACCGTCACGGTCGTAGTAGCCGGCCGCGCTGGCGCGATCGACGCTGTTGGCGTGCCAGGCGCCATTGGCGTCGTAGTAGCCATAGGCGTTGGCGCTGGTGCAGTTGCTGCGCGACTTGGCGATCTGGTTGCCCAGCACGCCGCCGCCGATGGCGCCGATCACCGAACCCTCGGTCTTGGCGCCGTGGCCGGCGACCTGGCTGCCGAGGATGGCGCCGAGGCCAGCCCCGATCACCGTGCCGGCGATGCGGTTGTTGTTGGACGGTTCGCAGGTCTGTTGGGCCAGGGCGAAGGTGGGCAGCAGGGCGGCTGCGGCGATGCCGGCGGCGAGTAGGGTCTTGCGCATTGGGTGAGCTCCTTGGTTGGACATGTGTCCGTCCGTTGCCCAACCCAACGCGGCCGCACGGTGGCGGTTCCTCAAGGCCAGCCTGCCACCTGCGCATGCTGGTCGCCCAGGCCTCATCGGAAGGCATGACTCTGGCAGATGCCCTCGTCGCAGAGGACCCAGGATTGATCCGATGCATCGGACCTCAGAGCGCATCCACGAAGGCCGCCACGTCCTGGTCGGTCCTTAGCCGGACCACCGGTACGTCGGGTCCGTACTGAAGCCGCAGCGCCTCGATTCGTGGCCGATTCTGGCGGTCGAAGCCCCAGATGAACTTCAGCACGGTGAGAAGGTCGCCACGCTGGTGCATCTCGCCCTTCCGGAACACCCGCGTCACCGCCCGCCAGGCGCAGGTGAGGCGAGGGCGGTCCAGCCAGACGACCAGGTCGG
>JAYVDG010000378.1:0-4882 GCA_043749525.1 Phenylobacterium sp. | reverse complement strand
CGCCTTCGGCGGCGACGGTCCGCAGTTGCACGGGGTTAAGGTCGATCTGGCGGCCACGGGCCCGCAGGCGGTCGACGCTAGCCACACACTGATCCTCTCCTCGGTGGAGCAGGTCTACGGCACCGAGTACGGCGACACCCTGTCGGCCAACAGCTCCACCAACCTGCTGGCGGGCTTCAACGGCACGGATGTCTATGTCTTCCGCAGCTTGGCGGAACTGGGCAATGGGGCCACTGCCGATACCATCTGGGACTCGACGTCGGAGGGCGACCTGATCGACCTCTCGGCCATCGACGCCAATACGACAGTGGCGGGCAACCAGGCCTTCGGGACCTTCAGCTTCGTCCAGGGCGGCCCCAATGCGCCTCAAGCCTTCACGGGCCAGGCGGGGCAGATCATCGAGAACTACGATGCGGTGAAGGGCATGTATCTGGTGCAGTTCGACGTGAACGGCGACGCTCAGGCCGACGCCGCCCTGTGGATCCAGGGCAACGGCGCCAGCGCCGCCAACTTCATCCTCTAGGCGCTCACCCGGCCCGGTCCAGCCGCAGCACCTCGACGAGGTCGCCGGCGGCTGAGGCCGGGGCGCCGGCCGGGCGCTTGAGCAGGGCGTCGGCGGCGGCGAAGACGCTCACCAGGGAGGAGTCCTGCTCACGGTAGGGCTGGGCGGTGATGGCGCCGTCCGCATAGGTCAGCTTGGCCCGCATCCAGTGCTCGCGGGGCCCGTTGGCCGATAGCGGCTCGGCCAGGCGGGCCGTGGCCATGCGCGGGGCCTGGGTCCTGCCGGACCAGGCGGCGATCAGGGGCTGCAGGAACAGCTCGGCGCAGACGAAGGCCGAGGCCGGGTTGCCGGGCAGGCCCAGCAGGCGGCGGCCATCGGCCAGGACGCCGAAGAAGGTCGGCTTGCCCGGCCGCACCGCGACGCTCTCGACGCGATACCGGATCCCCAGGGCTTCGGCGGCGGTGCGCACCAGATCGTGGTCGCCCACCGAGGCGCCGCCGACCGTGACGATCAGGTCGGCGTCGGCGGCCCGCATCGCCGCTATCACGGCGTCGAGCTGGTCGCGGATGCCGCTGAGCTTCGTGGCCTCCGCCCCCCAGGCTTCGCACATCACCTTCAGGGCCGGCGAGCCGGAGTCGTAGATCTGAAACGGCCCCGGCGCGGCCGGCGCCTCGACGATCTCCTCGCCGGTGGAAAGGATGGCGATGCGGGGTTTGCCGTGAACGCAGACCTCGGCGCGGCCGGCCGAGGCGGCGAGCGACAGGCGCCAGGGGTCGATGCGGGTCCCCTTGATGAGCAGGATGTCGCCCGCCCGGAAGTCCTTGCCCGCCTCGCGGATGTTGTCGCCGGCCGTGGCGGTCGGGACGGTGACCTGGTCGCCATCTCGGCTGGCGTTCTCCTGGATCACCACGCTGTCGGCGCCGTCGGGCAGGGCCGCGCCGGTGAAGATGCGGGTCGCCTGGCCAGGCGCGAGCACGCCCTCATAGCCGTGGCCCGCGGCGCTCTCGCCGACGATGACCAGGGGGCCGGGGGTGTCGGCGGACCGCACGGCCCAGCCGTCCATGGCGGAGTTGGTGAAGGGGGGCTGGGCGCGGACGGCGGCGATGTCTTCGGCCAGCACCCTGCCGTTGGCGGTCTGCAGGGTGATCGTCTCGGCCGGCAGGGCGGACGCCTGCGCCACCATGGCGGCCCGCGCCGCCTCGACGGTCATCAGTTTCACGGACGCTTCCAGTCGCCGGACTTGCCGCCGGACTTCTCCATCAGGCGCACGGCCTCGATGGTCATGGCCTTATCGGCGGCCTTCAGCATGTCGTAGACGGTGAGGCAGGCGACGGAGACGGCGGTGAGCGCCTCCATCTCCACCCCGGTCTGGCCGGTGGTGCGGACCCGGGCGGTGACCGCCAGGCCGCCCTCGCCGGGCTCGACCCGCACCTCGACCTTGGAGAGCGCCAGGGGATGGCAGAGCGGGATCAGGTCCGACGTCTTCTTGGCGGCCATGATCCCGGCGATCTCGGCGGTGGCGCGGACGTCACCCTTCTTGGCGTCGCCGGACAGCGCCAAGGCCAGGGTGTCGGCGCTCATGCGCACGAAGCCCTCGGCGAGGGCCTCGCGGGCGGTGACCGCCTTGGCCGAGACGTCGACCATGGTGGCGCGGCCGGTCTCGTCGATGTGGGTCAGGCCGGTCATTTTTCGAGCAGACGCGGCATCAGCTCGACCATGTTGCAGGGACCATGGCGGCTGTCGAGCTGGGCGGAGATGACCTTGTCCCAGCCGTCCTTCACCGCCCCGTTGGAGCCCGGCAGGCAGAAGACGAAGACCCCGCCGATCAGGCCAGCGACAGCCCGGCTCTGCAGGGTCGACAGCCCCACCGACTGGTAGCTCACCAGGTGGAAGACCACCGAGAAGCCGTCGATCTTCTTGTCGAACAGCGGCTCGACGGCTTCGGGGGTCATGTCGCGGCCGGTGATGCCGGTGCCGCCGGTGGTGATGATCGCGTCCACGGTCCCCGAGGCGACCCAGGCCTTTATCTGGGTGCGGATCTGATCAACGTCGTCGCGGACGATGGTCTTGTCGGCCAGCTCGTGGCCCGCGCCGGTGATGCGCTCGGCCAGCACATGGCCCGAGGTGTCGCTCTCCTCGTCGCGGGTGTCGGAGACGGTCAGGACCGCGATGCGCACCGGGACAATCTGCAGCTTCTCGTCGATGCGGCCGCCGGGGACCAAGACAGGGGCGTTCATGGGGTGGGTTCCTCCCAGCGGGCGATGTCGGCGTGGTCCTGCGGCCTGGGCTCGACCCAGCGCGCGACGCCGTCGGGACCGGTCTCCTTCTTCCAGAAGGGGGCCCTGCTCTTCAAGTAGTCCATCAGGAAATCGCAGGCCTCGAAGGCGGCGCGGCGATGGCCCGCCGCCGTGGCCACGAAGACGATGGCCTCGCCGGGCGCGACCCTGCCCACCCGATGGACGATGGAAAAGTCGTCCAGGGCGAAGCGTTTGCGCGCGCCGTCGGCGATACGGCCGATCTCGGTTTCGGTGAAGCCCGGATAGGCCTCCAACTCCAGGGTGGCGGTGGCGCCCTGTTCGGCGCGCGCCAGGCCGGTGAAGGTGGCCACGGCCCCGGTCTCGGTGCGGTCCCGGCAGAAATCGGACAGCAGGGGGCCGGGATCGAAGGGCTGGTCGGTGAGCGCGATCATCCGCCGCTCATGGCCGGCAGGAAGGCCACCTCGGAGCGGGCGGTGAGGACCGCGTCGCCGCGCACGATGGCCTGGTCCAGGGCCACCTGGACGCCGGGGGCCGACAGCGCCTCGGCCAGACCGTCGTCCTCCGCGCAGAGCTGGGCGCGCAGGGCCGACAGGGAGGCGGGCAAGGGAACGAGGGTCCGCTCGCGCCAGCCGGCGATGTCGCTCAGGCGCCCGAACAGCAGGACCTTGGCCACCCTAGCCCCCCGTGGTGGACATGTGCCGGGCGACCGCCGGGGCGGAGGATCGGACGATCTGGAAGTCGTGGCCCTCCGGCTTGGCGTCGACGGCCAGGCGGATGGCGTCTTCCAGGCCCGCCTCGTCGGCGCCGCCGCGGATCACGGCGCGCAGGTCGCTGGCGTCCTCGCGGCCCAGGCAGGTGTGCAGGGTGCCGGTGCAGGTCAGCCGCACGCGGTTGCAGGCCTCGCAGAAATTGTGGCTGAGCGGGGTGATGAAGCCCAGGCGGCCGCCGGTTTCCTCGACGGTCACATAGCGGGCCGGGCCGCCGGTGACGTGGTCGCTGTCGGTGAGGGTCCAGAAGCTTTCCAGCTCCCGGCGAACGTCCTTCAGCGACAGGAACTGGTCGGTGCGGTCCACCTCGATCTCGCCGAGCGGCATGGCCTCGATCAGGGTCATGTCGGCCCCGCGGGCGTGGGCCCAGGCGATCAGGTCGGGGAGCTCGGCGGCGTTGTCGTCCTTGAGCGCCACCGCGTTGACCTTCACCGCGATGCCGGCGGCGAGTGCGGAGTCGATCCCGGCGATGACCTTGGCCAGGTCCCCGCCCCGGGTCAGCTGGCGGAACAGGTCGGGCTTGAGGGTGTCCATCGAGACGTTGATGCGGCGCACGCCGAACCTCGCCAGGTCGCCGGCTAACTCGGTCAGCCGGGTGCCGTTGGTGGTCAGGGTCAGCTCGTCCAGGTCGCCCGATTTCAGGTGCCGCGACAGGTTCTCGATCAGGCCCATGACGCCCTTGCGCACAAGGGGCTCGCCGCCGGTGATGCGCAGCTTGCGGACCCCAAGCTTGATGAAGCCCGAGGCGATGGCGTCGAGCTCCTCGAGGGTCAGGACCTCGGCCTTGGGCAGGAAGGTCATGTGCACGGCCATGCAGTAGACGCAGCGTAGGTCGCAGCGGTCGGTGACCGAGACCCGCAGATATGTCACGGTCCGCCCGAACCCGTCGATCAGGGCCGGGCGCGAAGTCACTTGCGAAGGGGCGTCGTCATAGGGCGTCATGCGGAGCCTAACATAGAGGGGAACCACGGCGCGTGACAGGGGTGGGCGGATTCGAGGCGATCGTTCTGGCGGCGGGGGCCGGGACGCGGTTCGGCGGCGGCAAGCTGCTGGCCCCCTATGGCGACGGCGTGCTGCTGGAGGGCGCTCTGCGCGCGGCCTTCGCGGCCCCGGTGCGCGGCGTGACCGTGGTGACGGGGTCTGATCCCAGCCGGGTGGGTGCGGCGGTGATGGCCTATGCGCGGCAGGCCGGCTGCTACGAGCGTCTGAGGATCGTCCATGCCGTGGACCATGCCGAGGGCATGGGCGCCTCCCTGCGCAATGGAGCCGCCGCCCTGCCGGCGGATACCGAGGCGGTGTTCGTGTTCCTGGGCGACATGCCGCGCATCCCGGTCTCGATGCTCGAGCCCCTGGCC
>JAYVDG010000377.1:0-4882 GCA_043749525.1 Phenylobacterium sp. | reverse complement strand
GGGCGGCGACCACGCCGTTCTCGGTCTTGTAGCTCCACAGCCGGGTCCCGTTGGCGGCGTCATAGGCGACGAACTCGCCCACCCCGTCGCCTTGGAAGACCAGTCCGCCCGCCGTCGACATGATACCGGCGTTCCAGAAATAGGGGTGCTGCACGGTCCAGCGCGCCTTCCCGGCCACCGGGTCCCAGGCGATCAGCTGGCCCTTGAACATGGCCTTCAGGCCGGCCAGCTGCGCCTTGTCGCTCGGGAAGGCGTTGGCCAGGAAATCGGTCCCCAGGTTCCATGCGCCCTGACGGTGCTTGTAGTCCTTCTCGTTGGTGTAGGCGAAGGGGTCGAGCTGGGCGGGGATATAGACCAGGCCGGTCTGCGGACTGAAGCTCATCGGGTGCCAGTTGTGGCCGCCCAGGGGTCCCGGGAACTGCAGGGACGGCGCGTTTTCATAGCGCGCGCCGGGGTTCTCGATGGGCCGCCCGGTCTTGGGGTCGATCCCCGTCGCCCAGGTCACCGGGATATAGTTCTTGGCCGACAGCAGCTCGCCGGTCGCCCGGTCCAGCACGTAGAAGAAGCCGTTCTTCGGCGCCTGCATCAGCACCTTGCGCGGCGCGCCGCCGAGCGTGATGTCGGCCAGGATGATGTGCTGGGTGGCGGTGTAGTCCCAGCTTTCGCCCGGCGTCGTCTGATAGTGCCAGACGTATTCGCCGGTGTCGGGCTTCAGCGCCAGGATCGAGGACAGGAAGAGGTTGTCACCCTTGCCGTCCGACCGCTTCAGCCGGTTCCAGGGCGAGCCGTTGCCGACGCCGACATAGAGGATGTCGAGGTCGGGGTCATAGGCCATGGAGTCCCAGACCGTGCCGCCGCCGCCGGTCTCCTTCCAGCCCTCGCCGAACCAGGTGGCGCCGGCCTTTTCCTTCATGATCTTGTCGCTGGCCGCGCCGTCCGGCTGACCCTTGGCGTTGGGCGTCGTATAGAACCGCCAGGCCATCTTCCCCGTCTCGGCATCGTAGGCCGAGAGGTAGCCACGCACCCCGTACTCGGCCCCTCCGTTGCCGATCATCACCTTGTCCTTGATGATCCGCGGCGCGCCGGTGATCGTATAGGGCTGCGAATTGTCGGTGGTCTGGACGCTCCAGGCGGGCTTGCCGGTGGCGGCGTCGAGCGCGATCAGGCGGCCGTCCAGAGTGCCGAAGTAGACCCGGCCTTTCCAGACCGCGACGCCCCGATTGACCACGTCGCAGCAGGCGTCATAGCCCTTGGAGCCGTCGACCTTGGGATCGAAGGCCCACTTCGGCTCACCGGTCTTGGCGTCGAAGGCGTAGACCTTGGACCAGGCGGTGGTGGTGTACATCACCCCGTCGACCACCACCGGCGTCGCCTCCTGGCCGCGGTCGGTGTCGAACTCGTGGTACCAGGCAAGGCCGAGCGTCCCGACGTTCTTGGTGTCGATCTTGGTGAGCGGGCTGAAGCGCTGCTCGTCATAAGTCCGGCCGACGGACATCCAGTCGCCATTGCCCGAGGCGGCGGTCAGACGCTTGGCGTCCACGTTTCCGGGCTTGTCGGGGCCGCAGGCCGTGACCAGGGCGGCGAACGCCAAGACGATGGCGAACTTGGCGAGCTTCATGATGTCCTCCCGACCGTGTGTTCCGGCCCTGGCTCTACTATGCGCGCGGCGTTCGTCATCGCAACTGGTGACGTAACGTCAGGCCCGCTCGCCCCGCCGCTCCACCAGGGCGGCCAGCGCCGTGGCCACCAGATACGAGGCGATGGCTGTCGCGCCGAGCCCCACCGGGTCCGGATTGGCCGGCATCAGCAGGCCGACGATCTGCAGCGCCAGCAGGAAGCTCACAAAGGCCAGGACCGGCCACAGCGACTGGTTCAGCGTCCCCCGCCGCCAGGCCCAGGCCGACGCGGCCAACGCCACCAGCCCGATCTCCACGGCCTGCTCAGGCACCGGATAGTTCCAGAGACCCAGGCCCACCTTCTCACCCCCGAACCACAGCTCCAGGTCAGGCCGATGCACCAGATAGTCAGCGACCCAGTGGGAGAAGACCGTCAGGCCGATCACCGCCGCCACCCGCCAGGGCAGGCGCAGAACAAGCTTGGCCAGGATCGCCGCCCCCGCCGCCCAGGCCAGCGAGGCCGGCAGGCTGTGGGTGTAGGGCATGTGCTCCAGCACCAGGGCGCTGCCCGGCAGGCTGTGATCGACGGTCAGCCGCTCGGCCCCGGTGATGATCAGCCCGCCCCAGGCCACGTCGATCAGCTGGCAGGCGAGGACATAGGTCCAGAGCGGCCCCCGCGGCTCGGCGCTCTTGGCCGCCAGTGCGGCGGCGTAGTGGCCCACGAACATCGGCGCATCCTCCCCCTGTTTTGCGAGAAGTGAGCGCCCGAGCTTGGCTATGCGCAACTTTTCTTCTTCGTCATGGCCGGGCTTGTCCCGGCCACCCATGATCTCCGTTGCTCATCTAGCATCCCTGGCCTCGGCCGCGCGACCTACGGCGACGCGGAGATCATGGGTCCCCGGGACAAGCCCGGGGATGACGATTTGGGGTGGGCGGCCGACGCCGGGACAGGTGCGCCGTTAACCCCCGACTCAGGACTCCGAAACGCGTCCTTTACCCAAGGCCTGTATCAATCCGGGTCAACAAGAGGCCTCGTCCATGTGGCGGCGCCCGGTTCTGGTGGGTGTTTTCAAATGACCAAGACGGTCCTAGTCGTCGATGACGACCCGACACAGCGCAGGCTGATCCAGGCGGTCCTGGAGCGGGAGGGCTTTGTCGCGGTCCACGCCGAGAACGGCGACCAGGCGATCGCCCGGCTGCAGTCGGGCGCGGCGACCGACCTGGTGCTGCTGGACCTGGTGATGCCCGGCATCACCGGCCAGGATACGTTGAAGGAGATGCGGGCCCGGGGTCACAACCAGCCCGTCATCGTCATCACGGCGACCGGCGGCATCGACACCGTGGTGGCCGCCATGCAGGCTGGCGCCTGCGACTTCTTCGTCAAGCCCGCCTCGCCGGAACGCATCATCGTCTCGATCCGCAACGCCCTGAACCTGGGCTCCCTGAAGAGCGAGGTCGAGCGGCTGAAGAAGCACGCCACCGGCCGCGCCAGCTTCGCCGACATGGTGGGCAATTCGCCCGCCATGACCATGGTCAAGCGCCTGGGCGAGCGAGCCGCCAAGTCCTCGATCCCCATCCTGATCACCGGCGAAAGCGGGGTCGGCAAGGAAGTGATCGCGCGCGCGGTGCACGGCTCGTCGGATCGCGCCGGCAAGGCCTTCGTGGCGGTGAACTGCGGCGCCATTCCCGAGAACCTGATCGAGAGCATCCTGTTCGGTCACGAGAAGGGCAGCTTCACCGGCGCCACCGACAAGCACCTGGGCAAGTTCCAGGAGGCCAACGGCGGCACCCTGTTCCTCGACGAGGTGGGTGAGCTTCCCCTCGACATGCAGGTCAAGCTGCTGCGCGTGCTGCAGGAGGGCGAGGTCGACGCCATCGGCTCCAAGCGCTCGCTGAAGGTCGACGTCCGCATCGTCTCGGCCACCAATCGCGATCCCGCCCAAGCGGTGAAGGACGGGCTGTTCCGCGAGGACCTGTTCTACCGCCTCAACGTCTTCCCCATCGAGGCCCCGGCCCTGCGCGAACGGCGCGAGGATATCCCCGCGCTCGTCGAGCACTTCATCCGCCGCTTCAATATCGAGGAGGGCAAGTCGGTCACCGGCGCCTCGGCCGAGACCCTGGCCTTCCTCACCGCCTTCGACTGGCCGGGCAATGTCCGCCAGCTGGAGAACGCGGTCTATCGCGCCATCGTCCTGGCCGACGCCCCATACCTGCAGCCCTACGATTTCCCGGCCGTTTCCGGTGTCGCGGCCCCGCCGCCGGAAGCGGTGTCGCCGACCTCGCTGATGGCCGCCCCGCCGATGCTGCCCACCGCCGAGCAGCTGATCGCCGAAATGCCCAAGGACGCCCCGGTCCGCATCCTCGACGGACGCGGCCACCTGCGCACCCTGGAGGAGATCGAGCGCGACCTCATCCAGCTGGCCATCGAGATCTATGCCGGCCACATGAGCGAGGTGGCCCGGCGCCTCGGCATCGGCCGCTCCACCCTCTATCGCAAAGTCCGCGAACAGGGCCTGGAAGGCATTCTCGAGAAGGGTGAAGGCGATGATTCTGCGACCGCAGCCGCGTGACGAACGCGTCGGCGACCTGATGCGCGCCGCCAAGATCGCGGCGCGCCGGGCGGCGACCTGGCCGCGGCCAAAGCGCTGTAATTTCCTTCTCCCCTTGCAGTAGAGGGATCACCCGGAGTTCCCTAGTGGCCGCCCTCGACCCAGGGCAGGCCCACCTCACGGAAGACCTCGGCCAGCGCGGCTTCCAGTTCCTTGGCCTCCCAGCGCCGTAGCGGATTGAGGTGCTCCACCACGTCGGGGAGCAGGCGCACGCCGAAGCGGTTCACGTAGCGGCTCGCCTTGTAGCCGGTCTTGTGCTGGTCGAACCGCAGGTCGGGATCCCGCGAGGTCTCACCGACATAGAACCCCCAGGGCGGACTGCGGCGGCGGTCCTCCAGCAGCACCACATA
This sequence comes from Phenylobacterium sp., assembly GCA_043749525.1. GTDB lineage: Bacteria > Pseudomonadota > Alphaproteobacteria > Caulobacterales > Caulobacteraceae > Phenylobacterium. Next base: position 307 of record JAYVDG010000377.1, on the reverse strand, counting down.
GAGGGCGTGCTTGGCCCGCCCCTGACGGTGCGTCGTGGCCTTCAGGGTCAGAGCCGCCCGGCGCGCGCGGGCCACCAAGGCGGGGAGTGAGTCCTCGTCGATCACCGACGTCATTCAGCGTCGGGGTTGGGCTTGGCGCCGCCACGGCGCTTGAAGCCGCCGCCGCGCTTGGGCGGGAAGCGGGGCTCGCCCTTGGCCTTGGCGACGATCTCTTTCAGCTTGATGTGCTGCATCACCGAGAAGGCCGCGCCCGCGCCGCCCTTCTCCGGGTCGGCGAAGGCGCGGCCGTAGGTCTTCACCCGCTCGG
>JAYVDG010000376.1:0-4885 GCA_043749525.1 Phenylobacterium sp. | reverse complement strand
TGCCGCCGAACCTTTCACGCCGGGCCGCGGGGTGCTGAGGGAATAGAGGCCATAGGGCCAGTCGGCGGGGGTCTCGCGGTCGTCGATCTCGAAGATCGGATCGGCGTCCACGACATAGCGGGCCCAGGCGGCGCTGCCGATGGAGCCGACGCGCGGGTCCACCCCGGCGATGCCGGCGACGATCCAGTAGGCGTGGCTCAGGTCGAGTTGCGGATCCAAGGCCAGGGCCGCCACGCTTTCCCGCGCCCGGCCCCGCATGCCGGTGACGACGCCCAATACTCCGTCATGGGAATATCTGACCGGGCGCTCTATGCCCGGCACGGTCAGGGTGTGGGTCAGAGGCAGGCGTTCGGCCCAGAACTGGAACTCGCCAGGCCGGTCGCCGGTGTCGGCGCCGGCCTCGAAGGTGGTCAGCACCACCACCTTGATGGCGATCGGCGCCGCGTCCGCGGCCAGGGGCGCGGCCCAGGCCAGGATCATGGCGGCCAGAAGGAGGAGACGGCGCATCGGAACTCCGGCGAAGCTTGCCCGCAGTCAGCCTGAGGCCGCCTCGCGCCGCAAGCCCGAGGCGGCGCCCTGGGGCGATGGTCTCATGGGCGCCTGCGGAACGGGCGTCACAATCTTAAGTAGATATGTGGGGTCCGGGCTCACCCTTGGGGTCTGAAATTCGGCGTGCGCGCCTGCCTCGGGCCACAGGTCGCGCAGGTCGCAGACCTGTCCGGCGGCGGCGGCCAGGAGGGCCTTGGAGCGGGGATTGGCGTAGGCTAGGCCGCCGGCCGGACTCATCAGCCAGATTCAGTCCTGGCTCGCCTCGGCCAGGGTCCGGACGAGATCCGAATTCCAGGCGCCCTGGTTTGAAGCTTCCGGCAAGTCCGTCGCCGCATCTGCGTCCGCTGATGGGCGCTCGGAAGACGTCGCCGGCGTGAGTTGAAAGCCGAGAGGGCGCCGAAAGCTTGGCCTTAGCTGATGTCGAGGCGGTCGGTGATGGCCCAGAGGCCGTCGACGACGGACTTCAGCTGTTCGGCGTCCTTGTCGTCCTTGCTCCAGATCAGGCGCAGGGCGTTCACATGCACGCCGACCGAACCCCAGTCCTGGCGGTTCTTGGTCCGCAGACGGTCGGTCAGTTCGCATAGGCTGTAGGAGGCGTCGCACAGGGTGCGCATATCGAACATGCCGGCGATGTCGAGCACCACGGCGCTCTCGACATAGATGTCGTCGGCCGAGGCGGTCTTGTCGGCGCACATGGTCTCCATGCGGCCGATGGTGACGCCCAGCGACTTCTTGGCGTCGCCAGCCTGGGCGGCCAGTTCGCGGCGCGCGCGCTGGGTGGCGATGTCGGCGGTCATGCCGCCGGGCTTGGCCACCTGCTGCGACAGGCGGTTCTGGACCTTGATGAACTCGGTCTTGCTCAAATTTGCACCCGTGCAGGCTTCATAAGCATGTCGACTTCGTTCTGATCCATGTTCGGATCGGTGGCGGCGCCGACGTGGGTGGACAGATCGTCCTTGCGGCGGCCCTTCACCCCGAGGGGCGGGCCGAGATTCTTGAAGCGGCGGTCGGGCCCGACATATTTCTCGGCCTTGACCATCTGGCGTTCGTCCCGGGCGACCCAGAAGATCCGCTGCAGCAGGATCTCAGGCGTAAACGGCCGGGTGAGGATGAAGTTGGCACCGGAGTCTCGGCTCTTCTCGACCATGCTGCGCGGGGCGTGGCCGGTGAGCATGATGACGGGCGTGAAGATCAGCTCCGGCGGCGCGTCGCGACGCAGCCAGCGGATGAAATCATAGCCGTCCATGTCGGGCATCTGGGCGTCGGTGATGATCAGGTCGAGTTCCTGATTCTTCACGTAGTGCATGGCCTCGGCGCCCGAGCCGCACTTGAACTGCTTGCGGACCCCGAACCCCCGGACCATCGCGCTCAGGGCCTCGAGCGCCTGCGGATTGTCATCCACAAGCAGCACGACCGAGCGATCGAGGTTGATCCGGATGTTGGGGTCTAGGGCCATGGCGTTCGGGGGTGTCGCTTTGAGGGCTTAGAAGAGGTCGAGGTCGCCGGACTCGGCGGCGGTGAGGGCTTCGGCCTCGCGCGTCACCTGGGCCAGACGCATGGCCAGGTCGCCCAGGGTCACCCCGGCGATGGCGTCGGACAGATCGTACTCGCCCCCGGCAAGGGCCTGGGTCGAGAGACGCCGCGTGAAGGTCGCCAGGGCCGCGAGGTGCTGGGTCAGCACATCGACGGTCTGGGCCTCGTGCAGAGCGATCTCCAGCGTCTCGCCGCGGCTGGCGCGGACAAGCTGGGTGACCAGCATCTCCAGCCGGTCGCAGAGCGCGCCGGCGTGCTCCAGCTCGTCGGCCAGGGAGGCGAGGACCTGTGGGGTCTGGGCGGTGGCGTGGCTCATCAGAACAGCTCCAGATCCCCATCGTCGGCGACCACCGGGACGGGCTTCGGCGGAGCCTTCAGGGTCGCCACCTCGTTGGTGTCGGTGACGGTGCGTTGTTGTGCGCGGCCGGTGGTCGGCCAGTATTGCACCCGCCGGGCGCCGAAGCCCCCAAGGCTGCCGCCCACAACCGGAATACCTTCGTCGCGCAGGAATTTCTCGGCGAAGGCGGCGTTCGACGCGCCCACGTCGGAGAGGCCGCCGAACATGCGGGCGCCGCCGAACAGCTTGGCCTCCATGCGCTCGCGACGGCCACCATTGCGCAGCAGTTCGTTGATCAGCAGTTCCATGGCGAAGGCGCCGTAACGGCGGCCCTCGTCCAGTCCCTCGGCCTTACCCTCAGGCAGCAGGAAGTGGTTCATGCCGCCGAAGCCGATCTCGGTGTCGCGCAGGCAGACGGCCACGCACGACCCGAGGATCGTCGTCATCATGACGTCCGGGTCGGAAGACACGTGGTGCTCTCCCTGGACGACATGGACCCGTTTGCCGGGACGGTTCGAGACGTTCTCAACGATCATGAAAGGGGCCCAAACACCGCTTCGATTTTTTCTTTTAGGGTCTGCGTCGTGAACGGTTTGACCAGATAATTATTGACGCCGAATTGAACCGCCCGCTGAACCAGCTCGCGATCGGCGCGGCCGGTCAGCATGATCACGGCCACTTTCGAGGTGGGGCCGTGGGCGCGGATGGCGCGCAGCAGGCCCAAACCGTCCAGCTTGGGCATGTTGAAGTCGGTGATCACCAGATTCACCGGCAGGCTTAGCATGGCGCGCAGAGCTTCCTCGCCATCGGGGGCCTCTCGCGTCTGGGTGATCCCGAGCGCGTGCAGACTGGTGCGGATCAGCGACCGCATGGTCTGCTGGTCGTCGACGATCAGGGTTTTCAGGGCGGACGCGGCAGGCATCACACGCTCCTTTGAGACTCGGCCGCGGCCGAGCAGACATTGAGAATGGCCGGGCCCATGCGCGACAGGCCGACCTGCTTTTCCACCGCTCCGATCTCGAAGGCGGCCTTGGGCATGCCATAGACCACGCAGCTGGACTCGTCCTGGCCGAGCGTGCGGGCGCCGGCCTTGCGCATGGCCGCGAGACCCGCGGCGCCGTCACGGCCCATTCCAGTGAGGATGACCCCCACGGAGGGCCGGTTCAGTTTCGCCACAGACTCGAACAGAACGTCCACGGAGGGACGGTGACCGTTCACCGGCTCGGACTCCCGCAGGCGGCAGACCGGATGGGTCGAGGAGATCACCTCCAGGTGGGCCGCGCCGCCGGGGGCGACATAGACGTGGCCCGGAAGCAGGCGCGCGCCATCGGTGGCCTCGGCCACCGTGGCGCCGGAGATGCGGTTCAGGCGCTCGGCGAAACTCTTGGTGAAGGTCGCCGGCATGTGCTGGGTGATGACCGTCGGCGGGCAGGTCTCGGGGAAATTGGCCAGGATGGTCATCAGGGCTTCGACCCCGCCGGTTGACGAGCCGATCGCCAGAATCAGTTCGCCGGCGGCGGCGTAGTTCTTCTCCCGCTCCACCGGGGCGACGGGGCCGGTGTAGGGCCGCACCCGAGCGCGGGCCGCGGCCTTCACCTTTTCAGCCAGGTCGGCGAAGGCTTCGTGCGGGGTCAGGCCGTTGCCGGGCACCGGCTTGCCGACGCAGTCCACGGCGCCCAGCTCCAGGGCCTCGATGGTGATCTCCGCGCCCTTCTGGGTCAGGGTCGAGACCATGACCACCGGCGTCGGGCGCAGGCGCATGATTTTTTCCAGGAACTCGATGCCGTTCATGTGCGGCATCTCTACGTCCAGGGTGACCACGTCGGGATTGAGCTTCTTGATCTGCTCGCGGGCTTCCAGCGGATCGTTGGCGAAGCCCAGGACCTCGATGTCCGGGTCACGCTTCAGAGCCGCTGCGATCAGCCCACGCATGGTCGCCGAATCGTCGACGACGAGGACTCCAACCGTCATCGGCCGCTCCTCAGAGAATAGGTTGTGAGACCCGTGGTCTCGAAGATGTTGGTCGCCGCGCCGGTCACCCGCTCGGAGTGGCCGATATAGAGGGTGCCGCCCGGGTTCAGCATCGGGGCGAAGCGGCTCCAGATGCGTTCCTGGGTCGGCTCGTCGAAATAGATCACGACGTTGCGGCAGAAGATGGTGTCGAATTTGCCCTTCATCGGCCAGTCGCCGATCAGGTTCAGTTCTCGGAAGGACACCAGGGCGCGCAACTCGTCGGCCACTTCCCAGCGGCTGTCCTGGCCGCCCGTGGTGGGCTTCTTGAACCAGCGGCGGCGCAGGTCCACCGGCACAGGCGCCACGGCGTCCTCGCGGTAGATTCCGGCCCGGCCCTCGGCGACCATGTTGGGGTCGATGTCGGTGGCCAGGATTTTCACGTCCAGGTTGGCGGCTTCCGGCAGGGCCGAAAGCACCGTGATGGCCATGGAATAGGGTTCCTGGCCGTTGGAG
>JAYVDG010000375.1:0-4899 GCA_043749525.1 Phenylobacterium sp. | reverse complement strand
CCGAGGCCAGGACGCCGGCCATGGAGATGTAGGAGATCGAGGCGGCGCTGACCCCCCAGAGCTCGATGTAGAAATACTGGCTGAGCGCGCCCGACAGGCCGCTGGCGACGCCGGAGCAGAGGCCCGAGATCATCACCACGACGAGGGACCGGTTGCTGATGGTGCCCAGGATTTCCTTGGCCACCTGGCTGAGCGGGACCTTGCGGACCTGTGGCTGGTAGAGGTCCTTGATGTGCCGGTGGGTGCCGAACGCCGAGACCAGGATGGAGACCGCCATCACGCAGGCCGCCAGGATGCCGAAGTGGGCGTAGCCTTGCTTGTTCAGGATGCCGCCGGCCGCCGGGGACAGGAAGACCTGGTACAGAACCACGTTCATCCCCAGGCCCCCCACGACCCCGAAGAAGAAGCGGTAGCTGAACAGGCTGGTGCGCTGGTGGTAGTCGCTGGTCAGTTCGGGCGCGAGGGCTGACGAGGGGATCTCGTAGAGGCTGACGCACAGGCGCAGCAGCACCAGCATGCCGATCACGAAGACGCCGGTGGTGGTCACCGGCCAGGTGGAGGGCGAATTCCAGAATGCGATGCAGGCCACCGCGATCAAGGGCGCCGAGGCGTACATCAGCGGATGGCGCCGGCCCCACTTGGTGCGCAGCTTGTCGGACCACTGGCCGATGGCCGGATCGATCACCGCGTCCAGCATCAGGGTCAGCATGATCGCCGTCCCCACCCAGATGGCGGGCAGGCCGATGACCCGGTTCAGATAGGGCTGCAGCAAGGTGGCCGAGAGGCCCAGGACCGAGACCCCGACGGCGATGGAGCCAACCCCATAGGAGAGCTTGGTGCGCAGGCCGAGCTTCGGCGCTTCTCGAACTGTCGGTATGGCGTCGGTCAAGGCAGGGCTCTTGGATTGAGGGCGCCGGTCAGGCCGGACGGGTGACGGTGGTGACGGATTCGGGCGTTTGGTCGAGAGCCTCGGCCAGGATCTCGGCCTGGGCGGCGCCCTGGGCGAGGGTCTCCAGGTTCCGCTCATGGCTGTCGCGGTCGATCTTGTAGAGGTAGAGCGAGGCGATGGAGGCAACGCTCAGCAGCGCCGTGGCCGGCAGGTAGATCAGGGCCAGGTTGCGCAGGATGTCAGGGTCGACGGCGCCCGGTTTGGCGTGGTCGGGGAAGCCCACGACGGCCAGCATGATGCCGGGGATGATGGTGGAGATCCCGCCCACCACCTTCTGCAACAGGGTGTCGGCGCTCATCAGCAGGCCCTCGGAGCGGCGGCCGGTCTTGATCATGCTCTCCTCGACGATGTCGGCGATCATCGAGGCGACGATGATGTAGCCGGCGATGCCCAGCATGCCCGAGACGACGCGGTCTGCCAGCAGGAGGCCCACCAGCAGCGGGTCGCCATTCAGCGGCATCAGGCCCAGCAGCCGCAGGCCCACCGGCAGCACCGAGACCAGCAGGCCTGCGAAGAACAGGTTGATGCAGGCGACCTTCTTGCCGAACCGCTTGGAGAGCAGCGGCGCGATGATCGCCGCGACCGGCGAGGCCACCAGGCCCCCCAGCACCAGGACCAGCAGGTTCGAGGACGGCAGCTCCCAGAAATAGGTGCTGAAATAGATGCCCAGGCCGCTGGAGAGCCCGCCCGCCATGCCGGCGAAGGTCCCCGCCAGCACGATCACCAGGAAGTTGCGGTTGGACAGCGTCGCGGCGACCTCCCGGACCATGTCGGCCAGGCTCGCCTTGCGGACCGGCGGCTGGTGCAGGGTCTTGATGCGGTCGTGGGTGCCGGCCGTGGAGCCCAGGATCGAGACCACCATGATGGCTGCCACGGTGAGCGCATAGGGCCAGTAGCCCGCGATATTGAGCTGGCCCATGGGCTGGCCGGGCGTGCCCTTCAGGAAGACGCCGAAGGCCAGGATCGAGGCCCCCGCCCCGCCGAGCGTCCCGAACAGGTAGCGGTAGGACAGCAGGCTGGTGCGCTCGTGATAGGCGGGCGCCAGTTCCGGCGCCAAGGCCGAGGACGGCACCTCATAGAGGCTGATCAGCATCCGCGAGGCCACCACCAGCACCAGCAGGTAGGCGAACAAGGCCTGGTGCGACCAGCCGGCCGGCGGATGCCAGAGCAGGGCCCAGCAGACCGCGAAGGGGATGGCGGAGGCGTACATCAGCGGATGCCTGCGGCCCCAGCGGCTGCGCAGGTTGTCCGACCACTGGCCCACCAGGGGGTCCCAGATGGCGTCGATGACGATGGAGATGGCCAGGGCCAGGCTGACGGCGGCGGCGGGTAGTCCGACCAGCTGGTTGTAGAACAGCAACAGCAAGCCCAGCAGCTGGGTCTTGGCCCCATAGGCCACTGAACCCAAGCCATAGATCAGCTTGGTGGACTGCGGGATCTTGGCGCTCGCCTGGGTCATGATCTCATCCTCGCGATGCGGGCCACGGCGCCCAGGCCGTAGAGAACCTTGGTGGTCAGGCCCACAGGGGCGCGCTCGCCCACGGCTGAGGTCGCGGTCATCAAAGGCTCCGGAATGTCGGGAATCTGGACGGGGCGGGGAGGCGGCGACACGCCGCGCGGGACTGGACTCCGAAGCTCATCGGGGCGCCGCGATCCACGTCTTCCTCCCGCCGTGGAGGACGCCCACGGCTACCCTTATTTTTCGCCTGACACCGGTCCCGACCCGCGGGTTCCGAGCGCCGGACGCTCTGTTGGAATGAACCGTGCGGTAGGCGCACCACCTCGTCAACGGCTTTGATCTTACATTCCTGACATAAAGCCAGCCCTTGTCCGCCAAGGGTTTGCCGCCGAATGCCGGTGTTCGACCAACGCGTTCTCGCCCTGTTCACGGCCAGCGGTTTTGGTCGCCCCGGGATGGCGGAGACAAGGGCGCGCCGGATAACCGGCGCGCCCCCAGCCCTCCGCTTGGCAGGGCGGTCCAGGTCCTACCAGCGGTACTGAAGCTCGACGCCGTAGGTGCGCGGCGGCACCAGGACATAGGTGCGGTTGAGGTTGTACTGGCCACTGGCGTTGAACCCGGACTGACGAGTGGCGCTCAGGGTGTCGAAGTCCTGCTCGTCGGTCAGGTTCTTGCCGTACAGGATCACCGAATAGTGGTCCTCGCTGTCCTTCCAGGTCAGGCGAGCGTCGATCTGACTGCGGGCCGGCGCCTGGTAGTAGGGCCGGTCGAAGATCGAGGAATAGACCTTGTCGCGCCACACATAGCTGACCGAGCCGGTGATGGAGCCGGGCTCGAACTCCCAGGTGTAGTTGGCGTTGAAGGCGACCTTGTTGCGCGGGGCCACCGGCAGGTGGTTGCCCGACAGGTCCTGACCGCGCGAGGTCGTCGCCCCGGTGATCGGATCGACGGCCGGCAGGCTGCTGACCGGCTTGGCCCCGGGCTGGGCGGCGGCCGGATCAGCCCCATCCTGGATGCAGCAGGATTCGCGGATCGTGGCGTCCAGATAGGAATAGTTGAACAGGATCTGCAGGTTGTCGATCGGCTGCCAGATCGTCTCCAGCTCGATCCCCATGCTGCGGGCCTTGGGGATGTTGTAGAAGATCGAGGTCGAGGGGCCGACCGCCGGCTGGGTGGCCACCGGCACCTGGGCGTCCTGGTAGTCGTAGTAGAAGGCCGAGACGTTGGTCTGAAGCGAGCCGCTCCAGTCCTTCTTCAGCCCCAGTTCGTAGGCGTCCACATGCTCGGCGTCGGTCTCCGGGAAGGCGGTGATCGTGCCGGAGTTGAAGCCGCCCGCCTTATAGCCGCGGCTGTACTTGGCGTAGACCAAGGTGGTGGCGTCGGGTTGCCAGTCGAGGTTCAGGGTGCCGGTGACGGCGGCCCAGGTGTCGTAGAGCCCACGACGGCGGATGCCGGTGGAGGGGTCGGTGACCGCCGGTCCCACGACGCCCTTCTGCGGGTCGGTGTTCCCCGCCGGGCGCGTCCCTGAGAAGGTCGAGGTGGTGATGTCCAGCGCCGGCGTGAAGGAGCCCAGGACGCGCGGGTCCACGGCGGCCGAGCAGCCGAAGCAGAACAGGCGGCCCGACTCCACGCCCTTCTTCTTGTCGGCGGTGTAGCGCAGGCCCGCCGTCAGTTTCAGGGTGTCGGTGAACTGCCAGTCCACCTGGCCGAACACCGCCCGCGACCAGGCCTCCATGGATTGGTCGGTGTAGTAGATCAGGCGCTTGGGATTGGCTGGCGCGCCCGACGGCGTGGCCAATTCGGCCTGGTCGGGCAGGGTCAGCTCGACCGGCTGCTTGTATTTCTCGTTGTAGACATAGGCGCCCAGGATCCACTGCACCGGGCTGTCGTTGGTGGAGGTCAGGTTCAACTCGTGGCTGAACCACTCCTTGTTCTCCTGGTACAGGCTGACGACGTTGGGCTTCGCCACCAACGGCCGGCAGATGCCCGCCGCCACATAGCCCGGGTTGCAAGCGCTGGGCGAGGTGATCCCGGCGTTCAGCGGGATCGTGTAGGACAGCAGGGCGGTGCCGTCGAAGTCGCCCTGCAGGGCGTATTTGTAGTGCTGGAATCCGCCGATGTACTTCAGGTCCATCTCGTCGAAGTGGTAGTTGAAGTTGACCTGGATCTGGCTGGAATAGTCCCGCACGCCGTTGAAGGTGTCGGCGTTGGTGGAGAAGGCCGTGAGGTCGCCGCCGGTGGCGACGAAGGTCGAGTTCCGTGCCGGGCCGAGCGCCACGATGTTCTGGCCGAAGGCGAAGCCATAGCCCGCGGCGGGGGTCAGGCCGCCGGGGGTGATCAGGGCGGTGTCCTGCGGGGTCAGGCCGCCGCCGGTGCGGCCGCCGGGGGCCGAGCGGTTGTCATACTTGCCCATGGCCGCCTTGACCCAGAAGTCGGCGTTCTCGCCCAGGTCGCCCTCGACCTGCAGCTCGAAATATTTCTCGTCGCGGAT
>JAYVDG010000374.1:0-4909 GCA_043749525.1 Phenylobacterium sp. | reverse complement strand
CGATGATCAGCGGCACGTCATTGGCGCGGCCCGAGGCGAAGGCCTGGGCGGGCGTCTCCTTCATCAGCCTGCCGTCGACGAAGGGGCCGAAATTGCCGTCCACCTTGGCGATCAGGTCGGCGGCGGGCGCGGCGCGCAGCTGGTCGGCGGTGGCGTTGGTCAGACCCAGCGCCGTCGCGCCCTTTACCCCCTCGACCTCCTTGTCGGCCAAGGTCGTGGGGCCGCCCCAGCCGCCGCCCGACTGCACCACGACCTTCTGGTAGAGGCCCCTGGACTTCCGCGTGGCGAGCAGGGCCAGGGTGCTGCCACCCCCGGCGCTCTCACCGAACAGGGTGACATTGGAGGGGTCGCCGCCGAAGGTCTTGATGTTGCGCTTCACCCATTCCAGCGCCGCGATCTGGTCCATCAGGCCGTAGTTGCCGACCGCCTCGCCGGGCCCCGCGGCCTTGGTCAGCGCCGGATGGGCGAAGTAGCCGAGCGGGCCGAGGCGGTAGTTGATCGAGACCAGCACCACCCCGTCGCGGGCGAAATTCGAGCCGTCATAGATCCAGCCCGCGCCGAAGCGGTGCGAGCCGCCGTGCAGCCAGACCATCACCGGCGCCTTCTTCGCCCCCTTGGGCGCAAAGACGTTGAGCTGCAGGCAGTCTTCGCTCATCGGCCCGTTGGCGCTGCCGAAGTTGGGAGCGCCGTCGGCGCGCATGGTCTGCATGCAGGAGACCCCGGCCTTGGTCCCGTCGCGTTCGCCCGTCCAGGGGACGACCTTGGCCGGCGGCGCCCAGCGCAGGGGAGCCACAGGCGGGGCCGCATAGGGAATATTGCGATAGATATCCGCCGTCGCGGTCTCGGTTCCGACCATGACGCCGCCCTCGATGGTGGCCTTCACCGGGTCGGCCAAGGCGGGCGCGGCGAGGAGCGCCAGGATCGTCGAGAGCACGGCGAGCTTCATGGGTATTTCCCCGAAATCCTGCGGCCTGAAATACGGTCGGCCATCTCTATGTGTCGGGCCGACCATTCGCCGGGCGCAGGACGCGGTCAAGCTACAGCTTAGTGGAAATCGCGGCTGTGGATCAGGCCGCCGGCCTTGCGGCCCGAGTCAGCGGCAGGCCCCTCGTCGCGCAGGCGGGCGGTGAGGTGGGAGAGGTCGGTGAAGCTCTTGGCCACCAGGTGGACCACGTCGCTCTCGATCTGCAGCTGGCCGTGGACCTGCAACAGGGTGGCGGTCATCACCAGCCGTCGGTTGGCCTCGAAGGCGTCCTTCCAGATGACGATGTTGGCGATGCCGGTCTCGTCCTCCAGGGTCATGAACACCACCCCCTTGGCGGTGCCCGGCCGCTGGCGCGCCAGGACGATGCCCCCCACCGAGGTCCAGCGCCGGTCGCGCATATGCTTCAGCGCCGCCGCCGGGACCGCCCCGGCCTGGGCCAGCTCGCCGCGGAAGAATTCGCAGGGGTGGGCCTTCAGGGACAGGCGCGTGGTGCGATAGTCCTCGGTGACGTTCATGGGCAGGCTCATCAGCGGCAGTTCCACCTGGACCTCCGGGCGATCCATGATGGCCAACAGCGGGGCGTCGGTCTCGACCCTCGTCTCCCCCAGCAGACCCTTCACCGCCCACAGGGCCTGGCGGCGGGAGAGGCCCATGCCAGCGAAGGCGTCGGCCTCGGCCAGCAACTCCATGGCGCGGCGTGACAAGCCGCGCGCGAAGGCCTCGACAGTGCGCACGCCCTTGACCCGCATCGCCATCAGGGCCAGGCCGTCGTCCTCCTTGAACCCCTTGATCTGCCGCAGGCCCAGCCGCATGGCCCGCAGGCGTTGGCCCTCCACCGGCTCCAGGGCGCAGTCCCAGTCGCTGGCCATCACGTCGGGTGGTCTCACCTCCACCCCGTGCTCGCGGGCGTCGCGGACCAGCTGGGCCGGCTGGTAGAACCCCATGGGCTGGCTGTTGAGCAGAGAGGCGCAGAAGGCGTCGGGCCACCGCCACTTCACCCAGGCCGAGGCGTAGACCAGCAAGGCGAAGCTGATGGCATGGCTTTCGGGGAAGCCGTAGGAGCCGAAGCCCTCGATCTGGTGGAAGCAGTCATCGACGAACTGGGGATCGTAGCCCCGCGCCGTCATCCCCTCGCGGAACTGGATCTCATACTCCCCGACATTGCCGTGGTGGCGGAAGGTGGCCATGGCGCGGCGCAGGCCGTCAGCGTCGTTCTCGCTGAACTGGGCGCCCTCGATGGCGATGCGCATGGCCTGCTCCTGGAAGAGCGGCACCCCCATGGTCTTCTTCAGAATCTTCTCCAGTTCGTCCTGGGGGAATTCCGCCGAAGGGCGCGGATAGGTCACCTGGGACGGATCGCCCCGGCGCTTCAGATAGGGATGGACCATGTTGCCCTGGATCGGGCCTGGCCGGACGATGGCGACCTCGATCACCAGGTCGTAGAACTTGCGGGGCCGCAACCTCGGCAGCATCGACATCTGGGCCCGGCTCTCCACCTGGAAGACCCCCACGGAGTCGGCCTTGCAGAGCATGTCGTAGACCTCGGGGACCTCCTGCGGGATGTGGGCGATGTCGCTGATCACCGTTCCGTCCTCCAGGGGCGGCAGCATGTCGAAGCTGCGCTTCAGGGCCGTCAGCATGCCGAGCGCCAAGACATCGACCTTCATCAGGCCGATGGCGTCGATGTCGTCCTTGTCCCACTCGATGAAGGTGCGGTCCTTCATGGCTGCGTTGCCGATGGGCACGGTCTCGTCCAGGCGGCGCTTGGTGAGCACATAGCCGCCGACGTGCTGCGACAGGTGGCGGGGGAATTTCAGCAGTTCCTGGGCCAGCGCCGTGGCGCGGCGGATTTCCGGGTTGTCGGGGTCGAGGCCCCCCTGGCGGATATGCTCGTCTGGGACCATATCGCCCCAGCTGCCCCAGACCGTGCCCGACAGGGCGGCGGTGACGTCTTCGGTGAGGCCCAGCGCCTTGCCCACCTGGCGGATGGCCATGCGCGGCCGGTAGTGGATAACCGTGGCGACGATGGCGGCCCGCTCGCGGGTGTAGCGGCGGTAGACGTATTGCATCACCTCCTCGCGGCGCTCGTGCTCGAAGTCCACGTCGATGTCAGGGGGCTCGCCGCGCTTCTCAGAGATAAAGCGGGAGAACAGCAGGTCCTGGTCGGCCTTGGTGGGGTCCACCGCCGTGACGCCCAGGCAGAAGCAGACGCAAGAGTTGGCCGCCGAACCACGCCCCTGGCAGAGAATGCCCTGGCGTCGGGCCCAGGCGACGATGTCGTGGACGGTGAGGAAGTAGTTGGCGAAACCCAGCTTCTCGATCAGGTCCAGCTCGTGTTGGATCGTGGCGCGCTCCTTCTCCCCCATGCCCGTGGAGAACCGGGTCTTGGCGCCTTCCCAGACCAGGTCGCGCAGGTGGCCGATGGCGGTCTTGCCGGGGGGCACCGGCTCGTCGGGATACTCGTATTTGAGCTGGCCCAGGTCGAACTTGATCCGCCCGGCGATCTCGACGCTGCGTTCCACCGCGCCGGGGAATTTGGCGAACAGGCGGGCCATTTCCGCAGGCGTCTTCAGGTGCCGCTCGGCATTGGCCTCCAGGCGCAGACCGGCGTCATGGATGGTGCAGGTCTCGCGGATACAGGTGACCACGTCCTGCAGGGCCCGACGTTCGGGGCCGTGGTAGAGGACGTCGTTGGTGGCCGTCATCGGCGCGCCGCTGCCCTGCGCCAGGGCCGCCAGCTTCGACAGCCGCTGCAGGTCCCGCGCGCCATAGGGTCGCGACGCGGCCAGCCAGACCGAGCCTCGCAGCGCCTTGGCGATCTTGATGAGGTCGGCTTCGAAGGCCGCATCCAGGCGCAGCGGCGGGACCACCAGGGTGAGTTGCCCCTCCGCATGCTGGAGATAGTCTTCCCAGTGCAGCTCGCACTCGCCCTTGATCGAACGGCGCTGGCCCACGGTGAGCAGGCGGGTCAGGCGGCCATAGGCCTCGCGGTCGGAGGGGTAGCAGAGCAGGCTGGGGGCGCCGTCGGCGAAGTCCAGGCGGCAGCCGGTGAAGGCGCGGAACGTCGTAGACGCCCCCAGGTCCTTCACCGCCGACCAGGCGCGGACCACCCCGGCCAAACTGTTGCGGTCGACGATGCCGATGGCGTCGAGACCCAGGGCGGCGGCGGTCTCCACCAGCTCGTGCGGATGCGAGGCGCCGCGCAGGAAGGAGAAGTTTGTGCTGGCCTGCAGCTCGACATAGCGCGTCACGCGAACAGCCCGTGCAGCCACCACTTGGCTTCCACGCCCGGGGCGTAGATGCCGGCGCGGAACAGCCAGAAGCGGGCGCCGGCCTCATCTTCCACCCGGTAATAGTCGCGGATGTGCGAGGTGCGGGCGTCCTCGATCTCGCCGCGCCACCATTCCTCGCCGATCCGTTCGGGCCCCTCGGCGCGGCGCACCCGGTGCATCTGGCCGCGCCAGCGGAACTGCACCGGAGGATCGTCGGGGATCGGGGCCATCACCAGTTCCAGGGGCTCGGGCCGGCTGAACAGGCGCAGGGGCCGGGGCCGCTCCGGGTCCCAGCCGGCCAGCGGCGGGGCCATGGGCGCGCCGGGTGTGGCGGATTGTTGGGGGACGTGGCTCTCCACCGGACGGGCCTTCCACACCCGGTTCTCGCCCAGCCGGTTGGTGAGGCGGTCGATCAACGGGGCGAGACCCTCGGCGCTTCCCGCCTCCAGCAGGCTGTCCAGCCGCGCCTGGCGGCCCGAGAGCGGCGCCACCTCGTCGGCCTCCAGGGTCACCACCTCCACCCCGAAGCCGGGGTCGATGGTCTCGATCTTGGGGGCGAACAGCTTGGCGATCCGGACGGGATCGCGGGCGGCCAGGGCCAGGCCGACATTGAGCGGGGCGACATGGCCGTCGACCCGGTGGAAGCAGAGCT
>JAYVDG010000373.1:0-4916 GCA_043749525.1 Phenylobacterium sp. | reverse complement strand
TCGTGGGCGCGGGCGGGCTCACTCACCTGCCCCGCAAGCCCGACTACCCGGGTGACACCCAGGTGCGGAGCGGTTGCCATGGCGCGACCGACCTGTCGCCGGTGACCATGGGCGCGGCCCTGCACTTCGACGCCTGGGTCCCCAACTTCGGCATCCAGGAATATATGCGTCACACGCCTGAGACCGACGCGGTGTTCCCTCACGCCTACAGCTTTGAGGCCGGCCTGCTGTTCCCCGGCGAGGCGCCCGGCCATGGGGTGGATATCGATGAAACCCTGGCCGCCAAATACCCCTACGACCCCAAGCAGCTGCCGGTGGCCCGTCTGGAAGACGGAACCATGTGGAACTGGTGAGGAGGGGTCATGACCACCCTCGACGCGCCACCCGTCTTCCACCTGGCTGAGCGGGACGGCTCGCGTTTCACTCTGCGGGCCGAGAACGGCGCCGTCGTGCATCTCTTCGTGCTGGAGCCGGAGATCATCCGGGTGCTGCTGGCGCCCACCGGCGAGCTCACCATGCCACGCACCTGGGCCATCGCGCCGGGCCAGGCCGATGTCGCCCTGGAGGGCCGCGAACGGTTCGACGTGGCAGGCTTCTCAGCGCCGGCCTTTGAGGTGACGGAAGCTGACGACCGGCTGGTGATCGAGACCGCCGCTCTGCGCCTGACCGTCAAGCTGACCGGCTTCGTCTGCCGCTGGGACATGAAACTGGCCGACGGCAGCTGGCGTCAGGTGGCCAAGGACCGGCCGACCCAGGCCTATAACCTCGGCTGGTGGGACGAGAAGACCCACCACTACCTGGTCCTGGCGCCCAGCGAGCGGTTCTACGGCCTGGGGGAACGGTCCGGCCCCATGGACCGGGCGGGCCGCCGCTTCCGCCTGACCAATGTCGACGCCATGGGCTATAGCGCGGCCACCAGCGACCCGCTGTACAAGCACATCCCGTTCTACATCACGCTCTCGGGCCAGCCGGCGGCGGCCTTCGGGATCTTCTACGACACCCTGGCCGACTGCAGCTTCGACTTCGGCCAGGAGCGCAGCAACTATCACGGCCGTTACCGCAGCTTCGTCGCCGAGGCCGGCGACCTCGACTACTACGTGATCGCGGGACCCAGCGTGGCCGAGGTCACCCGGCGCTTCACCTGGTTGACCGGGCGGCCCGCCTTCCTGCCCCGCTGGGGCCTGGGCTATTCCGGCTCCACCATGAGCTATACCGACGCCCCGGACGCCCAGGCGCGGATGGCGGAGTTCCTGGCGGCCTGCGAGGCCCACGACATCCTCTGCGACAGCTTCCACCTGTCGTCGGGCTACACCTCCATCGGGCCGCGCCGCTATGTCTTCCACTGGAACCGCGAGAAGTTCCCTGACCCCGCCGCCTTCGTCGCCAGCTACCGCGACGCCGGCGTGCGGCTGGTGGCCAATATCAAGCCGGTGCTGCTGGCCGACCACCCGCTGTTCGGCGAGGCCCAGGCGCGCGGCCTGCTGATCGGCGACGCGAGCGGAAAGCCCGCCATGATGCAGTTCTGGGACGGGGTCGGCGCCTATCTCGACTTCACCAACCCGGAGACGTTGAACTGGTGGAAGGGCCAGGTGACCACCGCCCTGCTGGACTATGGCGTGGCGTCGACCTGGAACGATAACAACGAGTTCGAGATCACCTCGCCCCGCGCTCAGGCCGCGATGTTCGGCCATCCGCGGCCGGCCCAGGAGGCCAAGCCGCTACAGACCCTGATGATGATGCGGGCCTCGGCGGAGGCGCAACGTGCCCATGCGCCGGACGCACGGCCCTACCTGGTCTCGCGGGCCGGGTCGGCGGGGATGCAGCGCTACGTCCAGACCTGGTCGGGGGACAACGCCACCAGCTGGGAGACCCTGAAGTTCAATCTGAAGATGGGGCTGGGACTGGCCCTGTCGGGGGTCTCCAATTCCGGCCACGACATCGGCGGGTTCGCCGGTCCCGCGCCGGACGCCGAGCTGCTGGTCCGCTGGGCGGCGGCCGGCGTCTTTATGCCCAGGTTCTCCATCCACTCCTGGAACGACGACGGCACGGCCAACGAGCCTTGGATGCATCCCGAGGCGACGCCGGCGGTCCGCGCCCTGATCGCCCTGCGCTACCGGCTGATGCCCTATCTGTATGACCTGGTCTGGCGCCACCACCGCGACTTCACGCCGATCACGAGGCCCACCTTCCACGACTTCCCCGACGATCCTGCCTGCCTGGCCGAGAACGACGAGATGCTGCTGGGGCCCTCCCTGCTGGTCCCCCTGGTGGTGGAGCCGGGCCAGAGCGAGCGCGAAGTCTACCTGCCGGCCGGCTGCGGCTGGTTCGAAGCCTGGACCGGAACGCGGTTCGCGGGCGGAACCTCGGTCACCCTGCCCGCCCCCTGGGACACCCCGCCCCTGCTGGTGCGCGAGGGCAGCGCCATCCCGCTGAACATCGCCCACCAGTCCTTCGCCCACCGCGCCGACGAACGCGCCTTCTGGGTCTTCCCCCACGCGGGCGAAGGCCGGTTCGAGGCCGAGTGTTTCGAGGACGACGGCGAGACGGCGGACGGCGCGCACGGCTTCTGGCGGCTGGTGGTGGAGACCAGCGAGACCGCGATCAGCGTGCGGGTGGAACGCGACGGGCCCTCGCCGCCGAGCCAGGACGCATTGACCCTGCTGCTCCCCGCCCACGAGACCCGCGCGGTCACGCTGCAGGGAGCGCGGATCGAGCAGGATGGTCCCGTGGAATGCCAGCGGCGACTGGTGTTGAGCGTCGACTAGCGGGTCGCGGTCACGGATGGATCAGGCGAGGCCGCCTTGCGCCATGGCGATGACCTCCATGACGGCGTCTATGACAGCCTGAGGCCGATCCCGCTGGATGGCATGTTTGCAGTCGGGAACGACACGTCGCACTCCACGCGTCGACAGCGCGGCCAACTGCTCGTGCGCCTGCGCATAGAGGCGCTCGACGGCTTCGACTTCCTCGGGCGGGAGGGAGGGCTGTTCCCGGGCGCCAGCGGAGAGAACGATCAGCGGCCTGTCGCCCAAGGATACCTCAGCTCTGTCGCGGGCCGCGGTGGAGAACTCGGAGATCAGCGCGCGCCAGTAAGAGGCTCGTAGCGACATGTCATGGTACACGGCGTTGAGCGCGTCGGAGAGGTCGGGCTGCGGTGGAAACTCGCAGGCGGCATAGGCCTCGGTACCCGGCCGCAAGTCCCCGGCCTTCGCGGCGCCTTCGCAGCGTTTGAAATGGTCGAGCGGGCTTTTGACCCAAGCCTGGTCGCTCGGCGTCACCTTGAGAAGCCGCTCCGCCATGTCGTCGAATGACGGATCCACGAGCACCATTCCGACGACCTCTTCGGGATGCAGGTGAGCGAAGTGGCGGACTTCAAAGCTGCCCATGGACAGGCCGACCAGCACGTAAGGGGGTTCGACGCCGCTCCCCGACAACACGGCCTTGAGGTCGGCAGCTTTCCGCGCTGGGCTGCGGGGCAGCGGCGCCGGATCGCTGAACCCCTGGCCCGCATGATCATAGGAAACGACCTGAGTGGTGCGCGCCAGCACCGGCTGTACCCGAGACCAGTCCGAGGTCAAAGCCATGAACCCCGGGGCGAGGACAACGGTCGGAGACCCCTTTCCGGAGCGCCAGATGTTCATGCGCCGCCGGCTGTTGATCTTCACCAGCCGTTGCGGCTTGGCGAAGAAATTCATCGCGGCGTCAGGCACGACGATCCACTCCCCGGGCGCCGCTCATCGGAGCCTGCTCTGGAAACTACACGTCGGACGTGTCGTCCCCGCAAGTTTATCTTGTTCGGTAGACCGATGAGCGCGGTTGCGGGTCGGATGGAAGGGGGTGGAGTTCCCCAAGGTCACGCCTGACAAGGCGTCCGCTTTGCCCCATTATCCGTAGCTGACGGAGCGGCGCCCAGCGAGAGCGCCGCCCATGCGGAGGACATGCGGAATGGTCTACATCCTGGGCGGCTGGCAGAGCGACTTCTCCAAGAACTGGGCGCGCCAGCAGATGGACTTCGCCGACGCCTTCGCCGAGGTGGTGGGCGAGGGTCTGGCGGCGGTGGACCTGGAGCCCAAGGACATCGACACCGGCCACGTCGGCAACTTCGTCGGCGACCTGTTCGCGGGCCAAGGCCTGCTGGGCGGGTTCTTCGGCCTGGTGCATCCCGACTTCGACGGCATGCCGACATCGCGCCACGAGGCGGCCTGCGCCTCGGGCAGCGTGGCGATCCTGGCGGCAACCGCCGAGATCGAGGCCGGCCGCTACGACACCGCCTGCGTCGTGGGCCTGGAGATGATGCGCAACGTCTCGGGCCAACAGGCGGCCCAGAACCTGGGCGCTGCAGCCTGGGCCGGGCACGAGTTCCAGGACGCCACCTATCTGTGGCCCAAGGCCTTCTCCGACCTGGGCGAGGAATACGACCGCCGCTGGGGCCTGAAGTACGAGCACCTGATGCGCATCGCGGAGATCAATTTCGCCAACGGCCGCAAGAATCCCAACGCCCAGACCCGCCAATGGGCCTTCAACGACAAGAGCTTCACCAACGACGACGAGGCCAATCCGGTCGTCGAGGGCATGATCCGCAAGAACGACTGCGGCCAGGTGACCGACGGCTCGGCCGTGTTGTTCCTGGCCTCGGAGAAGGCAGCGAAAGACTACGCCGACAAGCGCGGCCTGCCCCTGGAGAGCCTCCCGCAGATCAAGGGCTGGGGCCACCGCTCCGCCCCCATCAGCTATGACCGCAAGGTGCGCGCCAGCGCCGGCGGCCCCTATGTCTTCCCGCAGGTGAAGCGGGCCATCGACGAGGCCCGCGCCCGGGCCGGGATCGACGACCTCAGCCAAATCCATGCGGTGGAAACCCACGACTGCTTCACCACCACCGAATACATGGCCATCGAGCACCTGGGCCTGACCGCGCC
>JAYVDG010000372.1:0-4925 GCA_043749525.1 Phenylobacterium sp. | reverse complement strand
CAGGCCGGACGCCAGGTACTGGTCGGTCTGGATGTTGTCCCACAGGTCGTAGAAGACCGCCGACTGGACGCTCAGCCGGCGGTCGAAGAGGCGCATTTTGGTCCCGACCTCGAAGTTGCGCAGGCGGTCGGGCTGAAAGGTCCGGCGCGACGGGGCTGGGGCAGAAATGCCACCCGAATTGAATCCACCGACCCGGTCCCCCTGCGACCTGAGCAGGTACAGCATCCCACCGCTCTGGAAGTCATATTGCAGGATAAGCTGGGGCGACCATCCGTTGAACTGGGCCTTGCGGGTGAAGGCGCGGGGCGGGCCGTTCAGGGGAACCTGGACGTTGGAGCTGGTGCGCAGATCGGTCTCGAACACCCGCGCGCCCGCCGCCAAGGTCCAGCCGCCGCCGAGGCGATAAGAGGTTTGGCCGTAGATCGCCGAGGTGATCAGCCGGTCGGTGCGGTTCTGGAGATAGACCAGCGCCGGTGGCCCGCTTGCGCCGCGCACCCGCAGGAGCGAGGGGCTCTTCTCCAGGGTCCAGGCGCCGTAGAGCCCGGCGAGCCATTGCAGCCGCGTGTCCGCAGGCGAGGTGAGGACCGCATCCTCCACCACCATATCCACCTTGGTGTTTTCCTCGAAGACTCCCAGATCCGCGGTGCTGGACCCGTAGAGGTTGAGGGCCGCCGAGGCGTCATAGAGGCTGGAATAGGCGTGGCGGACATAGGCCGTGGAGGATTCCAGCCGGCCCCAGTCGCCCGAGCCGATCACCGTGACGGCAGCCTCGCCGAAGTCGTTCTTGTGTCTTTCGCGGATCCGGTTGGCGCGTCGCAGGCGGCCGGGGCCGGGCGTGGCGTACTGGGTGTCGTTGGAATCCAGCTGCTGGACCGCGCCGCCGACGGTCACGCTCCAGGTGTCGTTGAGTTGGACGGCCAGGGCCAGGCGGCCGCCGACCCGCTTGGTCGCGTCCACGTCGGAGAGACGCAGGTTCACATCGTCGAGATAGCCGCCCTCGACCTCGGTGTAGACCACCAGTCTCAGGGCCGCGCGGTCTCTGACCAGCGGCAGGTTGACCATGCCCTCGACCTCGTAGCTGGGGGAGCCGGTCTTGGTCGAGGCGGCGCCGACGGTGAGCGCCCCTTGCAGCAGATTGAATTCGGGCTTGCGAGTGACGATCCGGTAGACGCCGCTGAGCGAGCCGCCGCCATAGAGGGCGCCCTGGGGTCCGCGCAGGACCTCGATGCCCTGCACGTCTGCCAGCCGCAGGTCGGGGTCGGGGGCGTTGTAGGTGATGGGCGCATAGTCGAGGAAGGTGCCGACCGTGGACCGGGTGCGGCCCGTGAAAGCGCCGTCGGAGAGGCCGCGGAGCAGGATTTTGTCCCGGCCCGGACCGAGGTTGGTCATGGTCACCCCGGCCAACTGGCGCACGGCCCCGGCCACATCGACCGCGCCGCTGGTCTGGAGCTGGCTGGCGGAGATCAGGCTCAGGGAGGCCGGCAGCCGGTCATAGGCCACCGGCCGTTTGGTGGCGGTGACGAGGATCTCCGCGACCGGGTCGGGGAGAGGCTGCGGGGCGGGCTTCGACGGCGCCGGCGCAGCGCGGGCGACCTTCGGCGCCTCCGGGAGGACCTTCACCGTATGAACGTCGATGATCTCAAAGCGGCATCCCGCGCCGGCGGTGAGCCGCGTGAGCGCCGCCTTAAGGGTGAAGTCGCCCGACAGGCCCGCGGTGCGCCCGCCGCAGGCCGCGACGCCGCCGATGGAGATGCTGGACGAGATGGCGAGGTCGATCAGGGCCTCGGAGACCGGCTTGGGGCCGATGGAGAACCGGTGACGTGCAGGCGCAGCCTCGGAAGCCCCTGCCGCCAGGGTGGCGGAGAGGACAAGGCCTGTCAGGGCGAAACGAATTTCGCGGCGCCGACCCGATATGACGATTCACCCCGCCGAAGATCAGTGTTACTGCGCGCGAAGCAGTATGCTGTCTCGGGTCGGAACGGAAGTGATTGGCGCGAGCATGACGAGGCGCCGCACCACGGCCTGATGGTCGTCGAGCACCAGGACCCCGGAGAATCTGATCTGGCCGGTGCGGACGTCGGCGAGCTTCAGCGGCGTCTCGGCATAGCGGTTGAGGTCCGCCACGACCTCCTCCAGGGGGCGGTCGCGATAAACCAGGCGGCCGGCGCGCCAGTTGAACACGTCCTGTGGGACGACCTTGCTGAGCTCTGAATGGGCCACGCCCTCGACGTGATCGAGGCGCAGGCCGGGGGTCAGGCGGACGCTTTGCCCGGCGGCTCCGGCGGCGGGGCGCACTTCCACGATCCCGCGGGCGACGGTGACCGCGATGCGCCCGTCACGGCGGCGGACGTCGAACTGAGTGCCCACGACCCGGACCGTGCGGTCGCCGCTGGCGATTACGAAGGGCCGCTTGGGGTCCTTGGTCACGTCGAACACCGCCTCGGCGTCCTCCATGACGACCCGGCGTTCACGGCTGCCCAGCTTGACGCTGATCTTCGAGCCGGCGTTGAGGTCGATGCGGGTGCCGTCGGCCAGGGTGACCGTGCGGCGCTCGCCCTTGCTTGTGGTGTAAACCGTGGTGGAGGCGGTGATGTCGCGCCAGGGGACGACGGCCACCACGAGGGCTGCGGCGGCCAGGCCCGCGGCCATGGTCCAGCGGCGCGACGCGCCGAGTGATGGCGGCGGACGTTGTCGACGGGCGCTGGGGCCGTGCGGATCCAGGGCGGTCTTGAGGGCCGGGGCGGCGTCGTCCAGCTCTTCCCACAGGGCCATCGCGGCGTCGTAGGCCGCGGCGTGGTCAGGGGAGGCTTCCAGCCAGGCCTCGAAGGCCAGCCAATCGGTTTCGTCCGCCTGCGGCGCGCGCATCTGCATCAACCAGTCGGCTGCGGCGTCGCGCGTAGCGTCGATCCCTTCCAGCAGCGACTCGTTCATCGGACCATGCAACCCCGGCGGGTGAATCCGCCTTCCTGACACCATGACGTCGCCAAGGTGGAGAGCCCCCCACTCAGCGGGTGAAAAAAGCCTGTGAGGCGAGTTTTCCGTCTCATCCCAGCCTCTCCAGCAGTGTTTTCAGGGCGCTACTGATATGTTTTTCCACCGCGCTGATCGAAATCCCCATCGCACGCGCCGTCTCAGCGTGGCTGAGACCATCCAGCTTGTGAAGCTGAAAGGCCCGCCTCATGCGGGGCGGCAGGTCTTCGAGGGCGGCGGTGAGTTGGGCGAGCCGCTGGCGCGCGGCCAGGGCCTCATCGGCCGGCGGGTCATCGACCACGTCCTCACCGCCGATGGAGGTGCGCTCGGCCTTGATCCAGGCGTCGTCGCGGACCACCGTGCGGCGCTCCTTGCGCAGCCGGTCCAGCATCAGGTTCGACCCCATGCGGAACAGCATGGCCGACGGACTCTGGATCGGTGCGGCCGGGTCCAGGGCGGCGACCTTGAGATAGAGATCCTGGGCCAGGTCTTCCGCCAGGGCCACGGAGCCCAGACGCGCGGCGAAGAAGCGCACTAGATTGGCCCGCTTCTCCAGGTACACGCTCAAAAGATCGGTCGGGGCGGCGGGGTCTTCCAGGGCTTTGACTCAAGAGACGTTGGGCGATCGCCGATATTTCCCCCAGATGCCCGCTTCGGTGCGGGACGACAAGCGCCCTTGCGGCAAATTGGCGGGGATCATGAGGGGCGGGGGCTCAGGCGGCGTCTTTCCTGTCAGCGGGCGTCGTCGGGCGGGGTCGGCATTGGAGAGTGCATTCAGGCCCATGCGTTGGCTGCTGCTGCAACAGGAACTGGGCCGCTGGCGTAAGGCTGGCCGTAAGCCCGTGCTGTGGTGGCGCGACGATGACGTCCGCGCGCCGTCGGCGGAGCTCGATCGGCTGCTGAACGCCGCGGCCGCCCACGACACGCCGCTCACCCTGGCGGTGATCCCCGACGGGGATCTGAAAGCCCTGTCGGCGCGGCTGGCGGGAGAGACTCTGGTCAGCGTCGCCCAGCACGGTGTGGACCACCAGAACCGTCGAGACGGCCCCGCGGCCGGGGAATTCCCCCACGCCTGGATGCGGATCCGGGTCGCCACCCAGATGCGGGCCGGCTGGGCCAAGATCTCGGGGCTGCCGGGGGCGGTTCAGGTGTTCGTGCCGCCTTGGAACGACATCCATCCCGAGCTGCCGGCGGTGCTGCAGGACTGCGGCTATCTCGGCTGGTCGGCCTGGGCCGAGACCGCGCCGCTGGAAAAGGCGCCCCGGGTGGACGCCCATATCGACCTGCTGCGCTGGCGAGGGGGCGCGCGGTTCCGCGGCGAGGGCAGGATCCTGGAGCGCCTGCGTGAGCTGCTGGCCGAGCGGCGGCAGGCGGGGTTATGGGCCGCGCCGGTCGGGCTGCTGACCCACCATCTCGATCACGACGAAGCGGCCTGGCGGTTCCTCGACCGGTTCATCGCCTGGACGCAGGCCAGCGGCGACATCGTTTGGCGCGCCCTGCCGGATCTGCTGGCGGAGCTGCCGGTCGAGATTTCCCCGGTCGCCCGGAAAGGTTGACGCCGCCGCCCAGCGGGCCGTCCCTCCCAAGGTGAAGCTTCAACAGGAAGCGCATTCGGGGCGGAAATCATGAGTGTTGAACTGACGATGCTGACCTATTCGGTCGGCCTGCTTTTCGTGTTGGTCTTCATCCAGGCCCTGGTGGGCATCCGGGCCCAGGGGGCGGTCCCGCTGGCCAATTCCCGCGACGACCTGCCGCCTCCGAGCGGCTTCCACGCGCGCATGAAGCGGGTGGTGGACAATCACCGCGAGGGGCTGACGATGTTCGCGCCGCTGGTGCTGGTGGCGGCCGTCGCCGGAGTGTCCAACGGCACGACGTTGCTGGGCGCGCAACTGTTCTTCTATTCCCGGGTCGTCCACGCAGTTCTCTACATCTTCGGCGTGCCGATGGTGCGGCCC
>JAYVDG010000371.1:0-4935 GCA_043749525.1 Phenylobacterium sp. | reverse complement strand
TACGGCATCAGGACCGTGTCGACGACGTGGATCACGCCGTTGGACTGCATGACGTCGGCGATGGTCACCGTCGACTTGCCGCCCTTGGCGTCGGTCAGCAAGACCTTGCCGCCCTTGGCGCGGAACGTGAGCACTTCACCCTGCACGGTCTTCAGCATGGCCTTGCCGCCGCCAGCCTTGATCTTGGCGGTCAGGTCCATGGCGGTCAGACGGCCGGGGACCACGTGATAGGTCAGGATCTTGGTGAGCGTGGCCTTGTTCTCCGGCTTCACCAGGGTGTCCACCGTGCCGGCCGGCAGCTTGGAGAAGGCGGCGTTGGTGGGGGCGAAGACGGTGAAGGGGCCCGGACCCGACAGGGTCTCCACCAGACCCGCGGCCTTCACGGCGGCGACTAGGGTCGTGTGATCCTTCGAATTGACGGCGTTCTCGACGATGTTCTTGGAGGGATACATGGCCGCACCCCCGACCATGACAGTCTTCGCAGACATCTTGTGGCCCATCATCTGAGCAGACGCCATGTTGACGCCAGCAAAAGAGATGGCGAATCCGGTCGCTAGTGCGACAATAGTGTTGATCTTCATGTTCCGGTCCCTTGAATTGCTGATCACCACTGCGTGGCGATGACAGGAATACGGTCCGGAAACTTATCCAGACGCGGGACTTGGAAATTAAATCCTGGCGAGCTTGCCGATGGCGGCGACGGGACCCGACGGGCCGTCCTGCTTGGAGCCGCCCGGCGGTTCGACGGAAACGGCGATGGACGCGCCCTCCTTGGCGAGCGCGGGCAGGCCCTGCGGCATGGGCAGAGTCTTGGACGTGCCGGGCGCGATAAGGCCCAGCGAGCGCGGCCTGCCATCGGCGGGGATCAGCCACAGTTCGTGAACGTGAACCGGGTCGGTCCCTGGGGTCACCAGCGAGGTGACGATCAGCTTCTCGCGCACCGGATCATAGGCGGCGACGAACAGGTGCTGGCCGCCGCTGGTGTCGAGGCGGGCGTTGAGCAGTTCGCCCGGCGTCGGCGGGGCGATGACCGTGGGCGGCCGGGTGGCGAGCACCACGACGGCGGCCATGCTGGCGGCGGCCAGCCCCATGCCGCCCATCGCCCAGCCGCGCCAGAACTTCACGCCATGGCCGTCATTGTCGTTGGCCGGCAGGCCGCGCTCGATCCGGGGCCATAGGCCTGCGGGCGCGTCCACGGGCGCGATGGCGGCCGACATAGGCGCCAGGCGGTCACGCCACGCGTCTACATGGGCGGCGAACGCCGGCTCGCGGGCCATGCGCAGCTCGGCGGTCGCGCGCTCGGCGGCGTTGAGCACGCCCAAGGCATGCTCGGCGGCGAAGGCTTCGTCCTCGGGCAGGTCGGGGATCAGGGGCTCGCTCATGACTCAAGGCACCCCTTGAGCTTGGCCAGTCCTCTGCGGATCCAGCTCTTCACCGTCCCCAGCGGCGCGTCCATGCGCGCGGCCAAGGCCTCGTAGGTGACGCCTTCGAAGAAGGCGGTGCGGATCACCTTCTCGGTGCGATCGTCCAGTTCCGACAGGCACTTGCCCAGGGCCTCCCCCGATTGGGCGGCCTCCAGCAGGGTGTCGGCGCGGGGCTGGCCGTCGTCGATCTCCAGCTCCTCGACCTGCTCGGCATAGGCCAGAGGCCCGCGAGCCCGCAGCCGGTCGATGGCGCGGTTGCGGGCGATGGTCGAAACCCAGGTCATCACGCTGGCCCGGCCCGCTTCGAAGCGGTCGGCGCGACGCCAAATCGTGATGTAGACCTCTTGCAGCACGTCTTCGCTCTCATCTCTGTTGGAGAGGATACGAAGGCAGACGCCGAATAGCTTCGCGGAGGTGGCCTGGTAAAGTTGTCGCAGGGCCGCCCGGTCGCCCGCGGCGATCCTCGGCATCAAGTCGGTCAGCGGATCGATGGCGGAGGTCGCGGGCAAGTTGGGGGTCTTTTTCCGGCGTTGGGCAGGCGACGAAGCTGCCTCAAGCCGTGGGTCCATGGCAAGGGTTATGGCCGGGCTCCGTGACGAGGCGTGCAACCGGCGGCGCATCGAAACGACGCGCGATGCATCTGACCGCATCGACCACCCCCAACGCACATGGCGCTCCACGCCGCGCCCCGCGGCTCCCTTCACAAGGAACGCCATGCGCCTCCTCACCCTCCTGCCCTTGGCCGCCGCCCTGCTGCTGGCCGGGACCGCCCAGGCCCAGGCCCCGATCGTCAGCCCCGCGGCTTCGGGCGTGAGGGTCGCCATCGGGGATGTCACCCACGCCGCCGACAAGCCCACGCCGCCGCCCACCGGCAAGGCGCAGAAACGCCGCGTCGAGGTCAAGCTGAGCAAGGCCACCGATGACGAAGGCTCGGATACGGCGGGCAAGACGGCGGACGAGCCGCCGGCCATCCAGTTCAAGGACTCTGTGCGCACCGCGCGCGAACTCGGCAGCCGCTGACGGCGCAGGCCGGTCGGGTCAGATTTTGCGCATCAGGAAGTAGTCGCCCTCCAGCGCCACGCCCGCCTCGCGGCGGAGCATGGTGGATTTGCGCTCGACGACCTCGAACCGGCCAGCGGCCAGGTCGGCGATATAGCCGCGCCCGTGGGCGTAACGGCCGTTGCCGCGCAGGGTGACGCCGTCGCCCTCCGCCGCCTCGGTCGAGAAGACGAACCAGCCGCCGGGCTTCAGCGTCGCCGCCGCGCCGTCGAACACCTCCCCCAGGGTTCCGACATAGGGGAAGGTGTCGCCCGCGGCGATCATGTCCCACCGCGCGCCGGGCTGGCGCAGGGTGTCGGTCAAGTCGGCGACGCGCAGTTCGTCATAAAGGCCACCTTCGCGGGCCTTGCCCAGCATGCCCTCCGACAGATCGACCCCGGTCAACCGCAGAGCGTAGGGACGCAGGGCCGGGCCGCAGAGCCCGGTGCCGCAGCCGATGTCGAGAACTTCCAGCGAACCGTCGGCCTCGATACAGGCGGCCATCAGGCTGCGGATCTCTTCGGGACCGCGATACCCCAGCCGGCCCACCAGCTTCTCGTCGAACTGCTCGGCCATGCCGTCGAAGTGCTGGGCCACGAAGGTCGCGGGCTGGCGCTCCACCGGCCGGCCCATCGCCGCGTCGGCCATGTGCTGGGCCTCCAGGTTGCCGGGCCGCAGGGAGGTCCAGGTCTGGCCGATCAGGGCGGCAGGCCCCTTGTGCCCCGCCCAGTCCAGGCAGAGCAGCGCGGTCTTGAACAGGGTGTCGGTTTCCGCCCCGCCGGTGAGTTCCCGACTGATGGTGGTGACGCGGGTCATGTCGCCGTCGAGGCCGGCCACCACGAAGCGGCACAGCCGGGCCATCTCGATGATCTCCGCGGCGTCGGCCTCCAGGGCCAGGGCGGCGTCGAAATTGCGCTGGGCCTCGTGGAAGGCGCCGGACTTGAAGAGGGTCACGCCAAGGTTGGCGCGCAGGGCGCCGGTCTCGCCGGCGATCTCGAGGGTGCGGGCGAAGGCCGTCGCTGCGCCGGCGAAGTCGTCGCGGCCGGCCAGGACCATGGCGCGGATCTGCCAGGCGTCGCCATGGTCCTGATCGCGGGCGATGGCGCCGTCGCAGGCGCTGGCGGCTTCGTCGGGACGATCCAGCTGCAGGCACGAGGCCGCGAGGCTAACCCAGGCCGCGACTTGGCTTGCGTCGATATCCAGCGACTTGCGCAGGGCGTGCGCGGCCTCTTCGTGGTCGCCAAGCCCGCCAAGCGCCAGGGCCAGGTTGTTCCAGACCAGGGCCTGCCGGGGCGCGGCGGCGGCCACGGCCCGGAAGGCCTCCACGGCCGCCTGGAAGTCCCCCCTGGCCTGCCGTTCCAATCCGTATCGGGTCAGGGCCACCAGGGATGTCGGAGCCCCGCTGCCGCCATCCCCCTTGAGGGACGCGGCGTCTGTAGGCGGAAGCCCGAGCGCGCGTGCGAAAGCAGAAATGGCGAATCCCCCAGCTGGAGTTGTCCTGGCTCCAGGCTGGGGCTTGGCTATGAAATCATGGTTAACGCGATGTGGGCGTTCACTTGGCGGATCGCTGCGCGGCCCATGGAATTTAAGGGCGGGGAAGAACTTACGGCGTCTTGCGGATCATGTTGATCACGCCTGGCGTGGTCTGGTCGATCACCAGCAGCTTGGCGCCCTTGCCGTCCTGAGGCTCGGCCTTGTGCCACTGGTCGAGGGCTTCGACCGAGAAGTCCCCGGCCTTCAGCATCGTCACCGTGCCGGTGTCCAGGTTTGTCACCTTCAGCGCGCCTTCCATGATGTAGGCGTAGCGCGGGAACGGATGCTTGTGGGGGGCGATCAGCCCGCCGGCGGGGACGCTGGTCTCGGTGACGGTGACCTGCACTGGGCCTTGTGGCAGCAGGATCGGCTGGCCCGACATGGTGGTGTTGAACTGACCCACCGGCTTGGCGACCGAACCGGGCGGGGCCTGGGCGGCGGCCGGCGCGGCGATCAGAGCGAGCGCGGCGGCCAGGGAAAGGAACTTCATGTGCTGGTGACTCCGTTTGGTTTCGCGCGGCGGCGCGTTGCTCTCTGGGGTCGGACCTAGACAGCAACGGCCTGACATTTTGCTTTCAGGCGGGTTTTAGGCCAAGATGGGACGGTCAAACTCGTAGGTTCGGCTGACTTTCGACGCATCCCTGGACGCACCGGACCTGCTTTCCGATCCCCCCGATTTTTGATCCTACGTCCGAGCGTTTCGGGCGTGGGAAATATCTATCCAAGGACGAATGTCTCTATGTCTACCGGCACCGTGAAATGGTTCAACGGCACCAAGGGTTATGGCTTCATTCAACCCGATGAAGGCGGCGCGGACGTGTTCGTGCACATCTCCGCCGTCGAGCGCGCCGGCCTGCGTTCGCTGGACGAAGGCCAGAAGGTCACCTTCGAACTCGAGCGCGACAAGCGCAGCGGCAAGATGTCTGCGGGCAACCTGCAG
>JAYVDG010000370.1:0-4942 GCA_043749525.1 Phenylobacterium sp. | reverse complement strand
GACGCCACCCTGCTCTGCGTGCTGGGCCCCAAGGCCGAGAAGGACATCAGCGTCCTGGCCAACCCGCAGAACGAGGAAGAGGAAGCCCTGTTCGCGGTGATGAAGCGCTACATCAAGGAAAAGCCCGGCTTCTATTCGGCGATCCGCGACGCCATCAAGGGCGTGTCGGAAGAGACCACCACGGGGGTCCACCGGCTCTATCAGATGCATGAGCGCGGCGAGCTGCCGTTCGCCGCCATCAACGTCAACGCCAGCGTCACCAAGTCGAAATTCGACAACCTCTACGGCTGCCGTGAGAGCCTGGTGGACGCCATCCGCCGCGGCACCGACGTCATGCTCTCAGGCAAGGTCGCGGTGGTCCTGGGCTACGGCGACGTGGGCAAGGGCTCGGCCGCCTCGCTGCGCAACGGCGGCGCCCGCGTCATCGTCACCGAGGTCGATCCGATCTGCGCCCTGCAGGCCGCCATGGAGGGCTATGAGGTCCAGACCATGGAAGACGTCGCCGACAAGGGCGACATCTTCGTCACCGCCACCGGCAACAAGGACGTTCTGACCGTCGACCACATGCGGAAGATGAAGAACAACGCCATCGTCTGCAACATCGGCCACTTCGATAGCGAGATCCAAGTCGCCGGCCTGAAGAACTTCAAGTGGGACAAGATCAAGGATCAGGTCCACCACGTCGAGTTCCCGGATGGCAAGAAGATCATCCTGCTGTCGGAAGGCCGCCTGGTGAACCTGGGCAACGCCACCGGCCACCCCAGCTTCGTGATGAGCGCCTCCTTCACCAACCAGACGCTCGCCCAGCTCGAGCTGTGGACCAACGGCGCCAAGTACGAAACCAAGGTCTACACCCTGCCCAAGCACCTCGATGAAAAGGTGGCCATGCTCCACCTGGGCAAGCTGGGCGCCAAGCTGACCGTGCTGTCCAAGGATCAGGCCGACTATATCGGCGTGCCCACCGCCGGCCCGTTCAAGCCCGACCACTATCGTTACTAAACCCTAATCTTCGTCATCTCCCGGCGCCGGCGTATCTCCAGTCCGCCGAGCCCCCCAAGCGCCGGGGGATGACGTTTTCGTTCTACCGCTAGCGCCGCCGTAAGGGCTCGGCTAACAAACCGGCCATGCCGCTCGCGCTTGTCATCTCCAGTCATGTCGCCGCCAGCCGTGTCGGCGGGACAGCCCAGGCCCAGGCCCTGGCGCCGTTCCGCATCGACACCATGGTGGTCCCTACGGTCCTGTATGGCCGCCACCCCGGCTGGGGCGCCCCCGGCGGGGCGTCGGTGCCTGTCGAGGCCATCGAGGGGATGTTGGACGGCATCGAGGCCAACGGCCTGTTCGCCCAGACCGATCTGGTGCTCACCGGCTATTTCGCCACCGCCCCCCAGGTCCGCGCCGCGGCCCGCGCCATCGACGCCGTGCGCGCCGCGCCGCGCGAGGCCGGCGCCCGCAGGCCCATCATCATCGTCGACCCCACCATCGGCGACGCCGGCAAGGGCCTCTACGTGGCCGCCGATGTGGCCGATGCGGTGATCGGCGAACTGGTCCCCCGCGCCGACATCGTCGCCCCCAACGCCTGGGAGCTGCAGCGTATGACCGGAGCCGAGACCCGCGATCCCACCCAGGCCCTGCACGCCGCCCGGCTGCTGGGCCGCCCGGTGATGGTCTCCTCCGTCCAGCGCGGCAGCGAGATCGGGGTGATCTACGCAGACAAGAAGGAGGCCTGGCTGGCCGCCCACCCCCGCGCCGATAGCGCCCCCAAGGGCACCGGCGACCTGCTCTCGGCCCTGTTCGGCGCGGCCCTGATCGACGGGCTCACCACCTCCTATGCGCTCGCCCGCGCGGTCGGCGGAGTGGCCGAGACCATCAGCGCCGCCCAGATCTGGAACGTCGCCGAACTGCCCATCGTGGCCATGTCCCAGCGGCTGAAGGCCGCCTCGCCGACGGTGCGCATGGAGCGGTTGATCTGAGCGGGACCGAAATCTTCGGAACCTGCCCGCCCGCCTTCGCCGCGGTGCGCGAGGCCTTCGAGGCCAATTTCGAGCGCGGCGAGGAACTGGGCGCCCGCTTTTCCTTGGTCCACGGCGGCGAGACGGTGGTGGACCTCTGGGCCGGCTACGCCGACCGCCAGCGCACCAAGCCCTTCGACGACAAGACGCTGACCGCCATCTTCTCCAGCACCAAGGCCGTCGCCGCCCTGCTGATCGCCCGGCTGGTGGACGCCGGAAAGCTGGACTACGGCCAGACCGTCGCCAGCGTCTGGCCGGCGTTCGCCGCGAACGGCAAGGCCGACATCACCGTCGAACAGGCCATGAGCCACCAGGCGGGCCTTTCAGGCTTCCCCGATCCCATGGAGCCGTCCCTGTGGTTCGACTGGGACGCCATCGGCGCCAAGCTGGCGGTCATGGCCCCCCTATGGCCGCCCGGAACCGCCAGCGGCTACCACCCGGTGACCTTCGGCTATATCGCCGGCGAGATCTTCCGCCGGGCGGATGGGCGGACCATGGGCGCGGCGCTGCGTCAGGACCTGGCGGTCCCCTTCGACCTGGACATCTGGATCGGCCTGCCCGACAGCGAGCACGCCCGCACCGCCGACATGCAGCGGCCCAGCGGCCCGGCGAAGTTCGGGGTTATCAACGCGGCGACGCGAGCGGCCTTCCTCACCCCCTGGTCCTCGGCCGGCGGGCGTGGGCAGGCGGAATGGCGTCGCGCGGAGATCCCCTCGGCCAACGGCCACGCCACGGCGCTCTCGCTCGCCCGCCTGTTTGGAGCCTTGGCCAATGACGGCTGGCTCGACGGCGAGGTGATCCTGTCGCCGGCCCTGATTGGCGAGGCCTCGCGCGAGCGCATCCGCGGCCAGGACCTGGTCCTGCCCTTCGAGATGAGCTGGGGCGCGGGTTTCATGCGCAATGCGCCGGTGAAGGTCTGGGGCCAGGGCGAACAGACCTTCGGCCACTCCGGCTGGGGCGGCTCCTGCGTCTTCGCCGATCCGCAGACCGGGCTGTCGGGCGCTTACGTGATGAACCGCCAGTCACCGGACCTGATCGGCGACCCCCGGCCCAGGGCGCTGATCGAATCAGCCTACGGATCGCTCTGAAGGAGGAGCCCATGACGTTTCGCAGCGAGATCCTGCAGGACGGCAAGACCGCCACCGGCATCCACGTCCCCGACAAGGTGGTGGCCGCCCTCGGCTCCAGCCGCAAGCCGGCGGTGAGCGTGACGATCAACGGCTACACCTATCGCTCCAGCATCGCCTCGATGGGCGGCCGCTTCATGCTGCCGGTGAGCGCCGAGGTGCGCGGCAAGGCGGGCGTGGCCGGCGGCGACGTGGTGGAGATCGAGGTCGAACTGGACACCGCGCCGCGCGAGGTGGCGGTTCCCGACGACCTGACCGCGGCGCTCGACGCCGAGCCGTCGGCGCGGGCCTTCTTCGACAAGCTCTCCTATTCGAACCGCCTGCGCCACGTCCTGGCCATCAGCGACGCCAAGACCGACGAGACCCGCCAGCGCCGCATCGCCAAGTCGGTGGCCGGGTTCGCGGAGGGTAGGGCCTAGGCCACCACCGGGCTCGGCAGGGCGCGCGAGCGGCGCCAGGCGCCGTAGGTGAAGACCGCCGCGCCCGTCCAGATGAACACGAAGGACACCGCCCGCAGAGGTGTGAAGGCCTCGCCCTGGTGGACGCCGATGGCGAAGGCGATGGTCGGGCCGATGAACTGCAGAAACCCCATGAACGACAGCGGAATCCGCCGCGCCGCCCACGAGAACAGCACCAGCGGCACCGCCGTGATGGGCCCCGAGGCGATCAGCCAGGCGATGGTGGCGGGCGACGCCAGGAAGTGGCCGCCGCCCTGATGCTCCAGCCACAGCACGAAGAAGAAGCTGGGCACGGCGAGCAGCAGACATTCGATAAAGAGGCCGGTCTGGGCGTCGGCTTGGACCTGCTTGCGCACCACGCCGTAGCCGCCGAAGGACAGGGCCAGGGCCAGGGAGACCAGGGGCAGGTGGCCCAGGGCCACGGCCTGGATCACCGAGCCGACCACGGCCAGCACGATGGCGGCGACGCCGATGCGGTCCATGCGCTCGCGGAACAACAGGGTCCCAGCGGCCATGTTGATCAGCGGGGTGATGTAGTAGCCGAGGCTGGATTCCAGCACCCGGCCAGAATTGACCGCCCAGATGAACACCATCCAGTTGACCGCGATCAGCCCCGCCGAGAGCGCCAGCCAGGCCAGCACCTTCGGCTGGCGGAATACGCCCACCACCTGGGTCCACTGCTTGGCAAGCAGCACGAAGACCAGGGCCGTGGGCGCCCCCCATATGGTGCGGTGGGCCAGGGTCTCCCAGGGGCCGACGCTGAGGTGGCCGATGGCCTGGAAGGCCAAGGGCACGAACCCCCAGATGAAATAGCAGAGGATGCCTGCGCCGAGCGCCGTGCGATTGAGGGAGGCGGTCTCGGTCACGGCGGGCGGACTTTCGAAGCGTCAGCGTGTTGCGGGTTCCCTACCTAGGATGGGCGGGGCTTCGGACAAGGCCCAATCACGCAACAGCTGGCGGACTTCGGCCCAGGAATCCTGGGCCGAAGCGCAAGTTCGCCTAAGCGCTGGCGATGGCCTTGGTCTTGATGAGGCCGCGCTCGTGCAGGAGTTGGGCGATCTGCACCGCGTTGAGCGCCGCGCCCTTGCGCAGGTTGTCGGCCACGACCCAGAGGTTCAGGCCGTGCTCGACGGTGGGGTCGTTGCGGATGCGGCTGACGAAGACCGGGAACTCGCCCTGGGCTTCCTTGGGCGTCATGTAGCCCTGGTCGTTGCGGCTATCGATGACGATCAGACCGGGGCTTTCGCGCAGCAGGTCGCGGGCCTCGTCCTCGTCCAGATGTTCGTGGAACTCGATGTTCACCGCTTCGGAATGGCCGACCATGACCGGCACGCGCACGCAGGTGACG
>JAYVDG010000369.1:0-4958 GCA_043749525.1 Phenylobacterium sp. | reverse complement strand
ACCCATCACCTTCCGCCACGGGCTCGAATACCTCCGATCCATCGCCAAGGGATGGAGCCTCAGAGATGTGTGAATCGCCTAGCATAAAGGGAGGGAGGGTGGATGGCGCGAAGCGCCAGACGGGTGGGGAATACCGGCCACACTCCCCCACCCCGATCGCTTCGCGATCTTCCCCTCCCCATGCAGGGGAGGGAGGGGTATGCAAAACCCATGACCCCGTCCTGCCGACTTTACCTGATCACTCCGCCCCGCATCGACGACCTGGCCGCCTTTGGGCGGACCCTGGCCGCCGCCATGGACGCCGGGGACGTGGCCGCGGTGCAGATCCGGCTCAAGGACCAGCCCGAAACGGTGGTCGCCGCGGCGGTGGATGCGCTGTCGCCCATCATCAAGTCGCGGGGCGCGGCTGTGATCCTCAACGACGATCCGGTGCTGGCGGCGAGGCTGAAGTGCGACGGCGTCCATGTGGGCCAGGACGACATGCCGATGGCCCAGGCGCGCAAGGTGATGGGGCCGGACGCCATGATCGGAGTGACCTGCCACGACAGCCGCCACCTGGCCATGGACGCCGCCGAGGCCGGGGCCGACTATGTGGCCTTCGGGGCCTTCTTCCCCACCACGACGAAGGACGCGTCCACCCGCGCAGAGCCGGAGATCCTGTCGATCTGGCAGGAGGTGATGGAGACCCCGTGCGTCGCCATCGGCGGCATTACGGCGGACAATGCGCGAGGCCTTGCCGCCGCCGGCGCCGATTTCCTGGCTGTCTCGGCGGGCGTCTGGGCTCATCCGGAGGGCGCCGCCGCCGCCGTGAAGGCGATCAACGCGCAGATCGCGCTGGGCCTCGCCGAGCGCGCTTGAGTGCTTTCCTTGCCTTAAAGCCCCGGTCCCACTAGGTTCCGCGCCTCAAATTTCGCAAAGAACCCCATGTCCAAAATCAACGCCGTCTCGATCAAGCCGGGAAATATCCTGCAGCATGACGGGGGACTGTGGGTCGCCGTGAAGGTCGTGCACGTCAAACCCGGCAAGGGCGGCGCCTTCGCCCAGTGCGAGCTGAAGAACATCGAGGACGGCCGCAAGCTCAACGAACGCTGGCGCACCTCCGACACGGTCGAGCAGATCCACCTCGATCAGAAGGAGTATTCCTTCCTCTACGAACAGGGCGACATGCTGGTCTTCATGGACCAGGAGACCTACGAGCAGATCGAACTGGCCAAGGACTTCGTCGGCGACGACCAGGTCCGTTTCCTGCAGGACGGCATGGTCGTGAAGCTGCAGCTGTTCGAGGAGCGCCCCATCAGCATCGCCCTGCCTGAGCATGTGGTGCTCGTCATCGTCGAGGCCGACGCCGTGGTGAAGAACCAGACGGCGTCGTCCTCCTACAAGCCGGCCAAGGCGGACAACGGCATGCGCATCCTGATCCCGCCCTATATGGAGGCCGGCGAACGCGTCCTGGTTTCCACCGAGACCGGCGAATACCTGCGCAGGGCCGACTGATGTCCACGCAAACCGCCCTCCTGAAGGTCATGTCCGACGCCGCCCGCAAGGCGGCCCGTGGCCTCAACCGCGACTTCGGCGAACTTCTGGAGCTGCAGGTCTCCAAGAAGGGGGCCGCCGACTTCGTCTCCGCCGCCGACCTGAAGGCCGAGCAGACCATCTTCGAGATGCTGTCCAAGGCGCGCCCCGGCTACAGCTTCCTCGGCGAGGAACGCGGCCTGATCGAGGGCACCGACAAGACCCACACCTGGATCGTCGACCCGCTGGACGGCACGACCAACTTCCTGCACGCCATTCCCCACTTCGCCATCAACATCGCCCTGCAGCGCGAAGGCGCCATCGTGGCGGCGGTGACCTACAACCCGGTGACCAACGAGCTGTTCTGGGCCGAGAAGGGCAAGGGCTGCTTCGTCAACGACAAGCGCCTGCGCGTCGCCGCCCGCCAGCACCTGAACGAGAGCGTTCTGGCCACCGGCATCCCCTTCCTGGGTCATGGCCAGCACGCAACCTTCCTGAAGGAGCTGCACCAGATCAGCCAGCGGGTGGCCGGCGTCCGCCGGTTCGGCGCCGCGGCCCTAGACCTGGCCTTCGTGGCGGCGGGCCGCTTCGACGGCTACTGGGAGCGGGACCTGAAGCCGTGGGATCTGGCCGCGGGCCTGCTGCTGGTGAGCGAGGCCGGCGGCAAGGTGACCACCGCCGACGGCGGCGAGGACATGCTCACCGCCGGCAGCATCTGCGCCTCGAACCTGGAGCTGCATCCGCTGATCCAGCAGCGGCTTCGCGCCGCGGCTTGACGTAACCGTCACAGGCGCCGGCTAGATCGGAGTCATGACCCTGACTCGCCGGACGTTCGCCGCCGCGCTTTCCGCCACCCCCGTGTGGGCGGCGGGCGCCAAACGCCCCATCGTCATCGCCCATCGCGGCGCCAGCGGCGAGCGGCCCGAGCACACCCCCATGGCCTATCGCCTGGCGGTGGACGAGGGGGCCGACTTCATCGAACCCGACCTGGTGCTGACCAAGGACGGCGTGCTGGTGGTGCGCCACGAGAACGAGATCGCCGGGACCACCGACGTGGCGTCGCGGCCTGAGTTCGCCGCGCGCAAGGCCACCAAGGTCGTCGACGGCGAGACGGTGGAGGGCTGGTTCGCCGAGGACTTCACCCTGGCCGAACTGAAGACCCTGCGGGCCCGCGAGCGCCTCCCGGCCCTGCGTCCCATCAGCGCCGCCTTCGACGGCCGCGAGGCCATCGCCACCTTCCAGGAAGTGATGGACCTGGCGAAATCGGAATCCAAGCGGGTGGGCCGAACCATCGGCGTCTATCCCGAGATGAAGCACCCCACCTATCTGGCCGGCCTGGGCCTGATCATCGAGCCGCGCCTGGCCGACGCCCTGAAGGCCAACGGCCTGAACAGCCGCAGCGCACCGGTCTTCGTCCAGTGCTTCGAGACTGCGCCACTGAAGACCTTCGCCAAGCTGTCGGCCGCGCGCCGTATCCGGCTGGTGGGCGACGACGCCAAGGCCCTGGTGACGGCGGCGGGGCTGAAGGAGATAGCGACCTACGCCGACGGCGTGGGACCTGACTGGTCGATGGTGATCCCCACCGTGGACAGCGCCCTTGGCCCCGCCACCAGCCTGGTGGCCGACGCCCATGCCGCGGGCCTGGCGGTCCACCCCTGGACCGTGCGCGCCGAGAACCGCTTCCTGCCGGAGAAGCTGTGGCGCGGAACCAACCTGGCCACCCACGGCGACGTGGAGGCCGTCTACAAGGCCCTGTTCGCCACCGGTATCGACGGCCTGTTCAGCGACTTCCCAGGCCTGGCGGTCAAGGCGCGGGGCTAGGCCGCAGCGTCGCCGAACTGCAGGGACGCCAGCCGCGCATAGAGGCCGCCCTTGCTGAGCAGTTCGTGGTGGCTGCCCTGTTCGACCACGCGGCCCTTGTCCATGACGATGATCCGGTCGGCCTTCAGAACCGTGGCCAGGCGGTGGGCGATCACGAGCGTCGTGTGGCCCACCATGGCCTCTTCGAGGGCCTTCTGGACCAGACGCTCGTTCTCGGCGTCAAGGGCGCTGGTGGCCTCGTCCAGCAGCAGGATGGGGGTTTCGCGGATCAGGGCCCGCGCAATGGCCAGACGCTGGCGCTGACCGCCGGAGAGAGCGCGAGCGCGTTCCCCCAGCGGGGTGTCGAAACCCTGCGGCAGGGCGTCGAGGAACCCCTCGGCCTGGGCCGCCCGGGCGGCGGCGCGGACCGTGTCCACATCGGCGGTGGCGTTGCCGAAGCGGATATTGTCCAGGGCCGAGCCCGAGAACAGCGGCGAGTCCTGGGCCACCAGGGCCATGCGGGCGCGGACCTCGGCCGGATCGGCCTCGCGGACGTCGACGCCGTCCACCTTCACCGAGCCGAACTGGGGATCATAGAAGCGCAGCAGCAGGCGGAAGACGGTGCTCTTGCCCGCGCCGGAGGGCCCCACCAGGGCCACCCGCTCACCGGGGGCCACCCGCAGGTCGAAGCCCTGCAGAGCCGGCAGGTCGGCGCGGCCCGGATAGGCGAAGGTGATGTTAGAGAACTCGATTTCGCCCCGCGCCGGCGCCGGCAGGTGCTTGGGCACGGCAGGCGCGGCGATGCCCGGCCGGGCGGCCAGGAGGTCGGTGATCCGCTCCATGGCGCCGGCGGCCTTCTGGACGTCGCCCCAGGTTTCGCCGAGCGCCCCCACCGAGCCCGCCGCCATCACCGACAGAAAGGCGAACTGGAACAGCGCCCCCCAGCTCATGTCGCCGCGCAGGCCCGCATGGACGCCGAGCCAGAAGATGCCCACCACCCCGCCGAACACCAGGGTGATCACCGCGGCGATCATACCGGACCGGGCGGTCATGCGGCGGAGCGAAGTGCGGAAGGAGGCCTCGACGGCGTTGCCAAACACCTTGGCCCCGGCCGCCTCGCGCCCGAAGGCCTGGACGGTTTCGAGGGCGTCGAGGGTCTCGCCGGCATGGCCGACGGCCTGGGCGAACTGGTCCTGGGTGGAGGCGGTGAGCTTGCGCACCTTGCGGCCGAACAGGAACAGCGGCGCCAGCACCACCGGGATCAGCACCACCACCATGCCCGTGAGGTGCGGGCTGACCACCACCATCAGGATCAGGGCGCCGATCAGCATCAGCACATTGCGCAGGGCCACGGAGATCGAGGTGCCGATCAGGCTCTCGACGATCTGGATGTCGGTGGTCAGGCGCGACAGCACCTCGCCGGTGCGCATGTGCAGGAAGAAGGCGGGGTCGAGGGTGAGGATGTGGGCGTAGGTCGCCTTGCGCAGATCCGCCACGATCCGCTCCCCCAGCTTGGTGACGAAGAAGTATCGCAGGGCCGAGGAGAACGCCAAGGCGACGGCCACCACCCCCAGCAGCCAGAACCACTGGTCCACGGACGCCGCATTGGTGCGGGCCTTGGTCAGGTGGTCCACCAGCAGGCGCAC
>JAYVDG010000368.1:0-12894 GCA_043749525.1 Phenylobacterium sp. | reverse complement strand
CGATCCAAGGACGACCGCATGTCGATTTCCCTCCATCAAGCCTCGATCCCGCTCTTCGTGCGCGGCCTGAAGAACCTCGCCAATCTGCTGGAGAAGGGTTCGGCCTTCGCGGCGGAGAAGGGGATCGAACCGTCGGAGCTGATCGAGGCGCGTCTGGCGCCCGACATGCTGGCCCTGGCCGCCCAGGTCCAGCGCACCAGCGACACCGCCAAGCTTTCCGGCGAACGCCTGAGCGGCGTGGAGTCGCCGAAGATGGCCGACGAGGAAACCACCTTCCCGCAACTTCAGGAGCGGATCGCCAAGACCATCGCCTATCTGGAAGGTCTGTCGGTGGCGGACGTGGACGCGGGCGAGGGGCGGACCATCACCCTCAACTTCGGCCCGCTCAAGCCGACCTTCAGCGGCACGGACTACCTGCTGAACTTCGCCCTGCCGAACTTCTATTTCCACGTGGTCACCGCCCACGACATCCTGCGCCACAAGGGCGTCGAGGTCGGCAAGCGCGACTATCTGGGCGCCATCGCCTAAGGGGCGGCAGGGCGGTCCTCGAGACCGCCCGCCTGTCCTATCCGGCGTCGAGTTCGAGACCCGGGAGGGTCCCCTCGGCGCGCCATGCCTCCAGGACCTTGATGAACGCCGCGGGGCCTGCCCCGTAGGAGCCGTTGCGGATGGCGAGGTCCGAAGGCTTGCCCTCGTTGTTGTAGTAGCCGGGGGTGCATTCCTCCTGGAATTTCTGGCGCATGATGGCGAGCGACAGGATCTTCTGCACCCACGCCGCCTCGGCCTCCTGGGAGGCCTCCACGGTCCGCACCTGATGGTCTAGAGCGTGCTGGACGATGTAGGCGAAGTGCTTGGACTGCTCGTTCATCATGTGCGGGAAGTTGGCGGTGAAGCCGGACTGCGCATTGGAGAAGATGAAGCAATTGGGGAAGCCGCGGGTGTGCATCCCGTGCAGGGTGGAAAGGCCGTCCTTCCACTTTTCGGTCAGGGTCAGGCCGTTCTTGCCGTGGACCTCGTAGCCGGCCCGGCGGGTGTAGTCGGTGCCGACCTCGAAGCCGGTCGCATAGATCAGGCAGTCCAGCTCGTAGTGCTGGCCGTTGGCCCAGACCCCGGTCTCGTCGATGCGTTCGACGCCTTTGCCGTTGGTGTCGATCAGGTGGACGTTGGGGCGGTTGAAGGTGGCCAAGTAGTCGTCGTGGAAGCAGGGCCGCTTGCAGAACTGGTTGTAGTAGGGCTTCAGCGCCTCGGCCGTTGAGGCGTCGCCAACCACGGAATCCACCCGGGCGCGGATCTGCTCCATCTTTTTGAAGTCGGCCAGCTGCATCAGTTCGGCCGGGTCGACCGGGCCGCCGGACTTCTCGGCGCGCTGACGGGCGACGAGGCCGAGGTTGCGGATGATGTCGGTCCAGCCGTCGTTGACCAGGTCTTCGTCCTGGTGGCCTCCGGAGAGCAGGATGTTGAAGTTGTCCATCCGCCGCTGCTGCCAGCCGGACTCCAAGCTCTTGGCCCACTCCGGATCGGTCGGGGTGTTGTTGCGGACGTCGATGGAGGACGGCGTGCGTTGGAAGACGAAGAGCTCGCCCACACCTTCGCCCAGGTGGGGGACGCACTGCACCGCGGTGGCCCCAGTGCCGATAATGCCCACCCGCTTACCGGCCAGGCCGGTCAGGCCGCCGAAGCTGTCGCCGCCGGTATAGCGGTAGTCCCAGCGGCTGGTGTGGAAGGTGTGGCCCTTGAAGGTGTCCACGCCCGGGATGCCCGGCAGCTTGGGCCGATGGAGCGGGCCGTTGGCCATGGCCACGAAGCGGGCCTTCATGCGGTCGCCGCGATTGGTCTCGATGATCCAGCGGGCCGAGGCTTCGTCCCAGGTCATGTTGGTGACCTCGGTCTGGAAGCAGGCGTTGTCGTAGAGGCCGAACTTCTCGCCGATCGTGCGGCTGTGGGCGAGGATTTCCGGGGCGTGGGTGTACTTTTCCCGCGGCATGAAGCCGACCTCTTCCAGCAGCGGCAGGTAGATGTAGCTCTCGATATCGCAGGCCGCGCCGGGGTAGCGGTTCCAGTACCAGGTGCCGCCGAAGTCGCCGCCCTTCTCGATGACCCGGATGTCCTGCACCCCGGCCTCGCGCAGGCGCGCGCCGGCCAGCAGGCCGCCGAAGCCGCCGCCGATCACCACCACCTCGACCTCGTCAGTCAGGGGTGCGCGGGTGAAGCCCGGGGCGACATAGGGGTCTTCGAGGTAGTGGGCGTAGTCGCCAGCGATCTCGACATACTGCTCGTTGGCGTCGGCGCGCAGCCGCTTGTCGCGTTCGGCGCGGTACTTGTCGCTCAGGGCGACGGGATCGAAGCCGAGGTCCCCGGACGAGGGGGCGAGGATGGTGTCCGACATGACGTTTCTCCCTGGGCTCTTTGGCCTGTTGGGAGGATTGGAGGGCGGCTTGCCCAACGTAAGGCAAGCGCCATCCGCACCGGATGCCGCGGCTAATCCTCCAGGGTGGCGTCCAGGGTGATCTGCGCGTTCAGCAGTTTGGAGACGGGGCAGCCAGTTTCAGCCTCATGGGCCAGTTCGTCGAACTTCGCCTGGTCCAGGCCCGGCACCTTGGCGCGCAGGGTGAGGGCCGACTTGTCGATCTTGAAGCCGCCACCGTCGGGGACCAGGGAGACCGCGGCCTCGGTGGTCAGGCTTTCGGGCGTGAAGCCGGCGCGCTGGATCAGGAAGGCCAGCTGCATGGTGAAGCAGCCGGCATGGGCCGCGGCTATCAGCTCCTCGGGGTTCGTGCCCTTCTCGTCCTCGAAGCGGGTCTTGAAGGAATAGGGGGCCGCCGAGAGGACGCCGGAGTCGGTGGTCAGGTCGCCGTCGCCGTCACGGCCGGTTCCGCGCCAGGCGGCGTGGGCTTTGCGGATCATGAGAGGTCTCCTCAGGTGTTGGGCTCAGGGCTGACGCGCACCAGCAGCTTGCCGTCGTGGGCGCCGGAGAACAGCAGTTTCACGGCTTCGGCGGCGTTTTCGAGGCCGTCGACCGCGTGGGTCTTCCACTTGATCTGACCGGACGCCACCAGGGGGATCAGCTCGGCCATCGCCTCGGCGGCGCGGGGCAGGTAGTCAATGACGATGAAGCCCTTGATCAGGATGCGGCGCATCAGGACGCGGGCGAAGTCCTTCGGCCCCGGGATCTGTCCGTCGATATTGTAGGTGGAGATCATCCCGCACAGCGGCATGCGGCTGAAGTTGTTCATGCGGGCGATGACGGCGTCCATGATCTCGCCGCCCACGTTCTCGAAATTGATGTCGACGCCGTTGGGGGCATGGCGGTCGAGGGCCGCGCCGACGTCTTCGTTGCGATAGTCGATGGCCGCGTCGAAGCCGAGCTCCTCGGTGAGCCAGCGGCACTTGTCCGGACTGCCGGCGATGCCGATGACCCGGCAACCCTTGAGCTTGGCGAGTTGGCCGACGATGGAGCCCACGGCGCCGGCGGCGGCGGAGACCACGACGGTCTCACCAGGCTGTGGCTTGCCGATGTCCATCAGGCCGAACCAGGCGGTCAGCCCGGTGGCGCCCAGCGCGCTCATGTATGCGGTGAGTGGGACGCCGGGGATCTGCAGGCTTGGGCGGGCCATGGCCGCCGGAAGCACCGTGTAGTCCTGCCAGCCGCCGAGGCCGGGATTGACGATCTGGCCGACTTGCAGGTCGGGGCTGTTGGACTGTTCCACGACGCCGATGACGCCGCCGCGCATGACGTCGCCGATCTCGACCGGCGGCAGGTACTGGTCCTGGTCGCTCATCCAGATGCGGTTTGTGGGGTCCAGCGACAGGTAGGTGGTGCGGACCAGGACCTCGCCGTCCTTGAGCTCCGGGGTCTGGGTCTCCACCAGCTCGAGGTCTTCGGGGCCGATCTCACCGGTCGGGCGGCGGCGCAGGATCCACTGGCGGTTGGTCGGCATCGGACATCTCCCTTGTTCGTTGGGGAGACGATGCCGACCGCACGCCGGGGAAGTCGAGAGGTTAGGTCTTGCTGCGCCCGTTCATCTCGTCGCCGGCGTTCTTCGGCAAGGGGATGAAGAACAGGATCGAGATGAAGGTGATGGCGCCGATGATCACGAAGGCCGGCGCGATGGTGGCGGCCGTCATGTGGGTCTGGCCCTTGGACACCATCAGCATGTGCAGCAGCAGGGCGGCCAGGCCGATGCCGATGGACTGCACCAGTTGCTGGGCCATGGACGAGGTGGTGGAGGCGCGGCTCATCTGGTGCTGCTCGATCTCCGCATAGGCCATGCCGTTGAGACTGGTGAACTGCAGAGAGCGGAAGAAGCCGCCGATGGCGAGCACCATCAGCATGATCCAGTGCGGGGTCGAGGGCTTGAACAGGCCATAGGCCATGAAGCTGACGCCGACGATGACCGCGTTGACGATCAGCACCGTGCGGAAGCCGTAGCGGCGCAGGATGGGCGGGGCGGTAGTCTTCATCACCAGGGCGCCGGCGGCGCTGATGAAGGTCATCAGCCCCGCCTGGAAGGCCGAGAG
The DNA here is from genome assembly GCA_043749525.1 of Phenylobacterium sp. GTDB lineage: Bacteria > Pseudomonadota > Alphaproteobacteria > Caulobacterales > Caulobacteraceae > Phenylobacterium. The sequence continues at coordinate 8,376 of JAYVDG010000368.1, read as the reverse complement.
GCCAAAGCCGATCTGCAGCAGCATGGCCAGCAGGAAGGGGGTCGCGCCCATGGCCACCCGCATGAAGGCGCCGCCGACCACCGAGGCGCGGAAGGTCGCCAGCTTGAAGATCGAAAGGTCGATGATCGCGTGGGGATTGCTCTTGGCATAGAACCAGTAGGCCGTCAGCGCGCCGAAGCTGCCGAGGAACAGGCCGGCCACAACGCCAGGGGGCAGGGAGCCGCGGCCGACGTTCTCGAAGCCGAAGATCAGGCCGGCGAGACCCAGGCCGGTGAGCAGGATGCCGATCCAGTCGATGGGGGAGACGTCCTGTTCCTTCACGTTGGGAACATAGGCGCGGACCAGCAGGACGCCGGCGACGGCGATCGGAAGGTTCATGAAGAAGATCCAGCGCCAGTCGAAGAAGGTGACGATGGCGCCGCCCACCACGGGGCCGATCACCGGGCCCAGCAGGGCCGGCATGGTCAGGACCGACATGGCTCCGACCAACTCGCTCTTCGGCGTGGTGCGCAGCAGGACCAGGCGGCCGACCGGGCCCATCATGGCGCCGGCCATGCCCTGGAAGATGCGGGCGATCACCAGCTGGTTGAGGTCCTGGGCGAAGCCGCAGGCGGCCGAGGACAGGGCGAACAGCACCATGGCGATCATGAAGATCCGCTTGGCCCCGAACTTGTCGGCGACCCAGCCGCTGATGGGCAGGAAGACCGCCGAGGCCAGCAGGAACATGGTGATGGCCAGGTTCAGTCGCAGCGGGTCCTCGTGCAGGGCGCGGGCCATGGTGGGCAGGGCGTTGGAGATCACCGTGGCGTTGAGGGTCTGCATCAGCAGGGCCGAGCCGATGATGGCCGGGACGATCCAGCCGCGAACGGTGGCGGAGCTTGGCGCGGCCTCGAGGACGGCCTGGGCTTCGACGGGGACTTCGATCTCACTCATGCGTCGAGGCTCAACAGTTGTAGGAGGGGGCCGGCGGCGGCGTCGAGCTGGCGGCGCGCGTCCTCGGGGAGCTTGGCGAGGCGGGCGGCCAGCCAATCGTTGCGGTGCTGGCGGATGGCCTCAAGTTGGGCCTGACCGGCGGGGGTGACCGCGAGGCCCGAGCGGCGGCCGTCGGTGGCGCTGTCGGCCCGGGCGATCCAGCCTGCGGCCTCCAAGCGCTTGATGTGGCCGCTCATGGTGGGGCGCGACAGCTGCTCGCGGTCGGCCAGGTCGCAGACGCCGACGCCGGGATTGCGGCCGATCTGGTTGAGCAGCAGGGCGTCGAGGGCCGAGACCCCGGCCTTCTGGGCCTCCTGGCGCAGGCGGCGCGAGACCCGCAGCAGGGCGGGCCGGAGGGCCTCGGCCAACGCGACCGGATCGTGGGTGAGGGTAGGCATCGAGTCTCGCGAATATAGTTAGGTTGGCGAACTACCTATAATCCGAGGATGGAGGGGTCAAGGCGGCGTTCGGTCGCATTGCGGGTTGCGAGGCCGATATTTCGAACCTCAGGTCGTGGAGTCTCGTTGACTCGCGCGTAAACCAGGGACCGCGCTCATGCCGCTTTCCAAAGACGAGATGGCCGAGCTGACCGCCGAAATCCAAGCCTTGGCCGAGCCAGGACACAGCTAGGCCTCGAGGACTGGCAGAGCAGACGGTTCGAGAAGCTGTTCCGGGCGCGGACCGCGCGAGGGACCGGCGACAGCCAGCTTCCCAAGTTCGCGCGGCATGACGACCATGTGGCCGCCGTGCTGGCGGCCGGCGGGTTCTGGGCCTTCTCCGAACGCCGGATCGGGCGCGACGGGGTGGCGGTCTGCCTGCCGATGATCGCCCCGCCATGTTCAGACAAGTAGCGCGCGTCGGACGGGTTAACCGGATTCCACTGAACCCTGACGCGCGCGGGGCCTGAGGCTTCTTCACATCATCATACGGGAGTTCAAGCGCATGAGCCGTACGGCCCATCTGGCGCGCCTGGAGCGCGAGCGTCTTCTGGTCCTGGAGCGGCGGGGCAAGGCCCGGGCCGAGGCCCTGGCTGTCCACACCGGCATCGCCGAGACGGTCGCCCTGTCGCAGGCCCGTGGGGCGGCCATCGAGGCGCCGGCCAACCCGCGCAAGCCGCATCGCCGACAGGCCGGGCTGGAATGGCTGCTGGGGCAGGGGCGGCTGAACGCCCGGCAGAAGAGCGCCGGTGAGCGCTATGGGACCTATTACCGCCGGGTGCAGGCGGGGACCGCGATCGGGTCGAGCCTGGACATCAAGCATGGCGACAATCCGCAGGGGACCAGCCTGACGCAGGTGCTGGCCCAGGCCGAGGCGCGGATGGCGGCGGCCGCCAAGCTGGCCCTCTATCGCCGCAAGCTGCACCAACACCCGGTTCTGCTGGCGGCTTGCGACCTGGTCTGCGGCGAGGAGTTGACGCCGCGGGAGGCCGCGCGGACCGACCGCGAGGCCGGCCGGCTTGAGGCGGTGCTGGAGGTGGCGCTGGACCTGCTGGCGGAGGAGGGCGGGCCATTGCGCCCGTGACTCCGGCCCTGACTCCAGTGACTGTTCGCGCTGGGCAGGAAAAACCAAGGAGGCCGGCGTGGCCTATCAAGACGTGTTGTTGGTGGAGCGGCGGGGCGAAACCGACTGGGTGACGCTGAACCGGCCCGAGCGGTTGAACGCCCTGAACCAGCCACTGTCGGACGCCCTGCTGGCCTATTTCGAGGCGCGGCGGCGCGACACCGAGGCGCGCGTGATCGTGCTGGCGGGCGCGGGGCGGGCGTTTTCCTCCGGCGCGGACCTGAAGGCCGGCGGCCAGCCGGACCGGCTGCGCGACGGGCCGAACGGCGACTGGATGCTGCGCGACACCCTGAAGGCCATGCGCGCCTGCCCGCAGCCGATCATCGCCTTGGTGCATGGCGCCGCGGCCGGCGGCGGCCTGGCCATTGCACTCGCCGCCGACGTCATCGTGGCCGGCGCCAGCGCGGCCTTCCATCCGGCCTTCATCAAGATCGGGCTGTCGGGCTCGGAGCTGGCGGTGAGCTGGCGGCTGCAGCGAACCATGGGGATTTCGCGGACCCGCGAGATGCTGCTGACCGGCGAGCCGATGAGCGCCGAGGAGGCTCACCGCACGGGGCTGGTCTCCAAGGTGATCCCAGACGAGGGGCTGGCCGCCGAGGGCGACCGTCTGGCCCAGGCCATGCTGAAGGCCGGCCCCGACGCCCTGCGGATCTCCAAGCGCACCTTCGACGCGACGCTTGAGGGGATGAGCTTCGAGAGCGCCCTGGAGCTGGAGGAACGCGGACAGATCCAGATGATTCGCGGGCGCACTGCTGCTGTGGCGATGCCGAGCGCCTAGGGTTCGGTGCGAGGGACGGCGCTGGAATGCGCCTCTGCGGAAGGGTGATCGAGGGACCCGTTGGTCGCCATGCGCCGGTGGTCCGGAAGCTCACTGTGACCAAGTCAGCTAGGGGTGGGACGCGGACCCGTGCCGAGAGAGGTAGGCGGCTCCTGCCGCAGGCGAGAGAAGCTGCTTCAGGGCCCGGGCATCGCGGAGGAAACCGGCGCCACAGGACGGGAGCTCGTCAGCCGGGGTTTTAGCCGGACCGGCGCACTTTCGCGCAGCATATACATGGCGGCCAAGCCGATCAGCGAAACGCCCGTCAGGTACCATGCGATGGACATCGGATTCCTGGTCACGTGGAGCAGCCAGGTTATGAAGAACTGGGTCGAGCCGCCGAAGACTGCGACGGGTATCGAATAAACCAACGCGAACACCCGGGCGCGCACCGCCTTGGGAATGCTTTCGCTGATCGCGGCATAGACGGCGCCATACATGAAGCCCGCGATGGCGGAAAGGATCAGGTTGGCGCTGATAAAGCTGGTCGCGTTCCGCGCCGTGGTGAGCCAGAGGAAGCAGGGAACGATCAGCAGGCAAAACAGCAGCTGCGGCCCAAGCATCACCGACCTGCGTCCAAACCGATCGCTCATCGCGCCGCCTGCCATGACCGCCACGATGCCGATGCCATTGTTGGCCAGCTCGCCGGCCATCGAGACGCTGGTCGACAGGTGAAGCGTGTTCTGACCGAAAGTCGCCATGTACTGGAAGATGTAGCTCCCGATCGTGCCGCTCGCGATGATCAGAAACCCGCAGACGACTGGCCGCATGTACTGCCGAAAGGGGCCGTGCGGAACGACGGCGCTGTCTGGCGCTTGGATGGTCTCGGGGAGTGCGCGTCGGACGTAGAGCGCGACGGGTACGATCGTGGCCCCCAACGCCAGCGCAATACGCCAGCCGTACGCCGACAATTCTGTAGGCGAGAGGGCGAGCGAAAGGCCAAGGCCCACAAGCGCACCGATGGAGGCGGCGACGCTTTGGCTGGCGCCCTGCCAGCTCATCGTCCAGCCGCGGCGGGCCGGCGTCGCGCTTTCCATCATGTATATGGTCGCCGAGCCGACCTCGCCGCCCAGGGCGAATCCTTGGATCAGCCGAGCGAGCACAGCGATGACGGGAGCTGCGTAACCGATCGCGCTGAAGCCGGGCGTCAGCGCCAAGAGCAGGATGCCGGCGCCCATCAAGCTCATGCTGACCAGCATGGCCGGCTTGCGGCCCACCCGGTCGGCGTAGCCGCCCAGGATATGAGCGCCGAGCGGACGCGTCACGAAACCAGCTCCAAAGGTGGCCAGTGATCCCATCAGGCTGAGGAAGCTGTTCTGGGAGGGGAAGAAAGTCTGGCCGATCTGAATGGCGAAGAAGGCGAAGGTAATGAAATCGTAGAATTCGAGGCCATTGCCGAGCGTCGCGGCGAATACCGCGCGGCGTCGTTCTCGCGGCGTCAGAAAATGGTCAAAGTTGGCCGCGTCGCTCGCCTGGTCGTTCGGCACTTCCATTAGCTGTTCTCCCGAAAAGCCAAGCGCTCATGTTCTCGCCGTAATCAGTAACTGAACGCTACTTGATTGACGGGCGCAATGGAGAATGAATTACGGTCAATCGCCCCAGACAACCAACGCATGTTCGCCTTGCGAGACGCAGCAACCTCGGGATGTGTCCAGAGCAACCAACTTCTCTGTGCAATGACCAGCCGTCCGCCTTTGCCTTTTCTCAAAACTCTGACGCCATGGGTTACATGGTCGATGTCGAGGAGAGCAGGACAGTCACCAGCCACCCTTGGGATGTCGTTGCTACCCGCAAAATGGCTCCTTCAGTGGATGAGATCACCGAGGCGGAAGTCGGCCTTGGCGATCTCGCAAAGGAGTTGGGCGGCGACATGACGGCTGGGGCTGCGTAGAGCTCGACAGTGTCCGACTTGGGCTGACAGCAGCCCTTGAGGGGTTGACCAGAAGCGGACGGCGCTACCCCTTTCCAATCACTTCTGATCGTCATGGCCGGGCTTTTCCCGGCCAGCCATGATCTCCGAGGTTCGGCAAGGACGTGTGGCGAACGCCGCGCGACCTGGGGCGAGACGGAGATCATGGGTCCCCGGGACAAGCCCGGGGATGACGTTTGTTGTTTTGGTTCGCCCCTACTTCCCCATCACCTTGGCCCGCAGGCGGCGCATGCCGCCGAGCCAGCGGTCGTAGTCGCCAGCCTTGCGCTGCATGTAGGTGAGCACCTCGGGGTGGGGCAGGATCAGGAAGCGTTCGGCGGCCAGGCCCTCGACCACGTGGCCGGCGACTTCGTCGGGGGTCAGCACGCCGTCCAGGCTCTGGGGGGAGCCGGAGCCGCCGGCGCGGAGCATGGCGGTGTCGACGCCCTGCGGGCAGAGGATTGAGATCTTGATTCCTTGATCGCCGTGGGTGATGGCCAGGCTTTCGGCCAGGCCGACGGCGGCGTGCTTCGTCGTGGAATAGACCGCCCCGCCGATCTGTGAGAGCAGGCCGGCCGCCGAGACGGTGTTGAGCAGATAGCCCTCGCCGCGGGCGATCATGCCGGGCAGGACGGCGCGGGCGGCGTAGACGTGGGCCATGACATTGACCCCCCAGGCGCGGGCCCAGACGGCGTCGGGGGACGAGACCGCGTTCTCGCGGTCCGGGTCGCCATCGCCCACCCCGGCATTGGCGCAGAAGAGGTCGATGCGGCCGTGGGCGGCCTCGACCGCAGCGACCATTTCGGCCACCTGGGCGCCGTCGGAGACGTCGACGGTATAGGCGGTCCCGCCGATCTCGGCGGCGACGGCGTTGGCGCCGGCCTCGTTGCGGTCGACCACGGCCACATGAGCCGCGCCCTCAGCGGCGAACCGGCGGGCGAGCGCGGCCCCGATACCCTCGGCTGCGCCGGTTACGACAACGATCTTGCCCTTCACGTCCATGTCTCGTCTCCGTCCCGTGTGTCTCGTTGCGCTTGGGGTAAGGCGGGGGCGTCGCCAAGGCAATGGGGGCGATAAGCTATACCCACCGCTCGTCCCGGCGAAGGCTGGGATCCAGGTCATAGGTCAGGGCCCACGCCAGGAATCCTAGAAGCGGTGGGTGTATCTGGGTCCCGGCCTTCGCCGGGATGAGCGGATTTATGTGTGATGTCAGCTCACAAGCAACCGGTCGAGATGTCGTTTGATCGGGCGCGCCCGATCCCGGATCGTCCGGGGCATGAGCGACATTCCAATGCACCTGGCCCGGTCCTTCGACGAGGTGGCCGATCTCTATGACGCGCACCGGCCGGGCTATCCGGAGGCGCTGTTCGTCGACCTGATGGCGGAGGCCAGGCTGGGCCCCGACGACGCGATCCTGGAACTGGGCTGCGGGACGGGGCAGGCGACGCGGGGGCTCGCGCCCTTCGGCCGCCGGGTGCTGGCCATCGATCCGGGGCCGGAGCTGGTGGGGGTGGCGCGGCGCAGGCTGGAGGCGTTTCCCCATGTGCACTTCGCCGTCTCGACCTTCGAGGACTGGGCGCCGCGTTTGTCCGCCTATCGGCTGATCGTCTCGGCCCAGGCCTTCCACTGGATCGACTGGGGTGTGGCCCTGCCCAAGGCGGCGGCTGTGCTGGCGCCGGGCGGGATGCTGGCCTGTTTTGCTCATGTGCCGCAGCCGCCGCCGGCAGCGTACCTGGCGGTGTTCGAGCCGATCTATGCGCGGTGGGCGCCGGAGCTGTGGGTCGATCCGCCGGAGCGCTGGTATTGGCCAGACGGCGCCTTCGCCCCGGGGCTGGCGGCGAGCGGGCTGTTCGGGCCGGCGGCGCACCGGGTCTATCCGGCGACGCGGGCCTACACGGCCGAGGGGTTTGTCGATTATCTGCGCACGCGCTCAGACTACCGCGCGCTTGGGCCTGAGCGGCTGGACGCCCTGCTGGCGGCGGTGGGAGACGCGGTGAGGGACAGGGGCGGGATCATCGAGATGGAGATGTCGACGCATCTGCACATGGCGCGACGGCTCTAAATGTTCCTATTTTGTTCTTGACGACGTCGCACGGTTTCGGTACATTCTCGTCACTGGTTGTTTCTGCGTCTGAGACGCGGGACGGCCTTCCGGCCCCGCGACGCCGCCGCTCTCCAGGCGCGCGGCGGGGTTCCTCAAGGTTTTTGGCCGGCGCTCTGTTGAGCGCCGCAGGCGCTTGCGCCGCCGCGTCCCTGTCGTGGATGTCCTCCCCTCCGCCCGCGGTGGGGACGCGGTTAGCCTTGCCTGAACCGCCGGAAGGCCTGTCCCGCGTTGCAGGCCCGCGCGCCCGAGCGCGCCGAGCCAGGCTCCGAGGCGCCGGCGGCCGCCGGGCGCGGGGGTGATCTGCTGTGCTTGCCGAATTGAAAATTCAATTGTACGTTCTGTTGTACAATGATGCCGCTGGAGGTTCACATGGACGTGCTCAGCTATTCGGACACCCGCGCCAACCTCAAGGAGGTGATGGATCGTGTCGTCGCGGATCGGGCTCCAGTGGTGGTTACCCGCAAGCGCGGGGAGTCGGTGGTGATGGTGTCGCTGGCCGACTGGAACGCGATGGAGGAGACGCTCCATCTGATGTCGAGCCCGGCCAATGCGCAGCGGCTTCGGGACTCCATCCGCGAACTCGACGCGGGCGGCGGATCGGAGCGAGAGCTGATCGAGCCGTGAAGCTCGTCTTCTCGGAACAAGCCTGGGCAGATTACCTCCATTGGCAAGTCGCCGACGCCAATGGGCTGGAACGGCTGAACGGCTTGCTCAGGGAATGTATGCGCTCGCCCTTCAAGGGGACGGGCAAACCGGAGCCGCTTCGCGGCGAGCTTCAGGGCTGGTGGTCGCGTCGGATCACGCTGGAGGACCGGTTGGTCTACCGGCTGACCGGGAAAGGCGCGGCGCAGCAGCTGGAGATCGCGCAGTGCCGGTATCACTACTGAGACGCGGAGTTCGCTGACCTTCCCGCCCCGTTCATGGCGAGGGTGGAGGTTGGAACGCCGGACGGGTGGGCGAGCCCGCCGTACTCTCCACCCCAACCACTGTCGCGGTCCGCCCCTCCCATAGAAG
>JAYVDG010000367.1:0-4994 GCA_043749525.1 Phenylobacterium sp. | reverse complement strand
TCTGGCCCGGCGCGGCGGAGCTGGTGTGGGTGTAGCTGAGATGCTGGCGAGGCTCGAATGAGCGGACCTCGCCACGGTCCTCATAGGGTTTGCCGTTATACTCGCCCCGCATGGCGATCCGGCCGCCGACCCGCCAGTCGGCCTCGACGTCGGCGCCCATCATGTAGGTCTTCATGCCTTCGCGAGAGGTCATTGTTTCCCAAACCTCGGCGGGTTGAGCTGGGATTATCCTTGAAGCCTGGGCTGGGGTGGTCATGGCGGCGCTCCTGCGCTTACTGCCCCCCGACGCAGAACTCTTATGCAGGCTTTATGGCTCCCTCGCGGCGCGTATCCAGGGTGTCAGCACCTCATAGATCGGCGGGCTTGTCGGGCCGTCGTGGGTCACCGCGATGAGCTGGCGGCGTTGTTTCAGCTGGCGCACGGCGTTCTGCACCGACGACTTGGAGAGCCCCGTCTCCAGGGCGATGCCGGACAGGCTGGCGGCGAAGCGGCGCTTGCCGCCCTCGGTTTTTCCCCAGAGCCAGACATAGACCAGGAAGGCCGAGGGCGTGTGGTCGTGGCCGACCAGATCGCGCATCAGAACGTCGAGGATATAGGGGTCGAGGGCGATCTTCTGAGTCATGATGGTTGCTATAGCAATAGCTGGACGGATTGTCTGGGACCCGTCGCTCGCGGCAAAACAGGAGCCTAGACGACAAGGAGGCTCGCATGATCACGCACCTGAAGTTCGCCGGCGTACCCTGCCGCGATCAGGAGCTGCAGCTGAAGTTCTGGACCGAGAAGATGGGCTTCCGGGTCACCACCGATCAGCCGATGGGCGCGCAGCGCTGGATCGAGCTGGCCATCGGCGGCAGCCAGACGGCTTTGGTGCTGTTCACCCCGGACGGGCACGAAGACCGGGTGGGCGGCTTCTTCAACGGCTCCTTCGCCTGCGACGACGTCGAGGCGACCCACCGCCAGCTCTCGGAGCGCGGCGTCGAATTCCGGGGCCCGCCGGAAAAGCAGCCGTGGGGGACCTTCGCGATGTTCAAGGACCCCGAGGGCAATGAGTTCGTGCTGAGTTCGCGCTAGCTGAAGAGGCGGACCGCCAGCCACACCAGCGCGAAGAAGGTCGGGTAGGCGGTCAGGCCCAGGCCGAAGGCCCGCGCCCAGGGGGCGTAGACATAGCCGGCCCAGAACGCCGCGCGGCCCACGGCGAAGAGGGCCGCGAGCGTCGGGATCAAGCTGAGGTTCTGGGGCGCGAGATTGAGCGATAGACCGTTCCAGGCGATGGCGGCCAGCACCGTCTGCTCCAGGGTGTTGGTGTTGTAGCGCAGGTTGATCTCAAGGAAGCCGGGACCCTTCGCGGCCCCGCCGTCGATGGCGTCGGCGCGCAGGAAGCGCTGGTTGGCTGTCATGCCGATGCCGGCCAACAGGGTGAGGCCGGGGACCAGCAGGCAGCGCCAGGCGAGCGCCAGCCGATCGGCGGTCGCCACCGGCTCGGGCGCATGACCTCCCAGGGCGTGCCAGGCCGCGAGCGCGCAGACCGCCGCGGCAGCCAGCACGCCCATCAGGATGAAGAGCTGTTTGCGGAGCATCGGCCCCTCCCTCGTCAGGATCAGGCTACGCCGGGACGATCAGAGCGCTTAGGCGACCAGCTGTTGGCGGACCTTGGCGCGCAGCACGTCTATGGGGGCCAAGCCTTTGTCCGTCTTGAAGTGCCAGTAGGTCCAGCCGTTGCAGGCCGGCTGCGACTGCACCATCGCCCCGACCTTGTGGATCGAGCCGGAGAGGTCGCCCACCACCAGAGACCCGTCGGCGCGGACGCTGGCGGCGTGGCGGCCTTTGTCGTCATAGAGGATGTCGCCGGCGCGCAGGAGGCCCGCCTCGACGATCTGCCCGAAGGGGATGCGCGGTTCGGATTTCTTTGAGCCGGTGACCACCATCTCGGCGGCCGTCGCCGGGATCACCTTGGCGATGCGGTCCTTGGCGAGCTTGGCGTAGCCCGCCTCGCGCTCGATGCCGATGTAGTGGCGGCCGAGCCGCTTGGCCGCGGCCCCCGTGGTGCCGGTGCCGAAGAAAGGGTCCAGGATCACGTCTCCCGGCCGCGTCGACGCCAGGATCAGGCGGTGCAACAGGGCCTCGGGCTTCTGGGTCGGATGGGCCTTGACGCCCGCCTCGTCCTTCAGGCGCTCCTCGCCTGTGCAGAGCGGCAGGCTCCAGTCGGAGCGCATCTGCAGCTCGTCATTGGCCATCTTCATGGCGTCGTAGTTGAAGGTGTAGCGCTTGCCGCCGCGCGACTTGGTCGCCCAGATCAGGGTCTCGTGCGCGTTGGTGAACCGCGTGCCCTTGAAGTTCGGCATCGGGTTCGACTTACGCCAGACGATGTCGTTGAGAATCCAGAACCCAAGATCCTGCAGGGTCGCGCCGACCCGGAAGATGTTGTGGTAGCTGCCGATCACCCAAAGGGCGCCGTCGTCCTTCAGCACCCGCTGGCATTCGCTCATCCAGGCCTTGGTGAAGGCGTCGTAGGTCTCGAAGCTCTCGAAGCGGTCCCAGTCGTCGTCGACCGCGTCGACCTTGGAATTGTCCGGCCGCAACAGGTCGCCGCCGAGCTGCAGATTATAGGGCGGGTCTGCGAACACGAGATCGACGGACCGCGACGGGAGCTTCTTCAGCTCCTCGATGCAATCGCCCAATATGATGGTGTCGGCGGCAACGCCCATGACTGACCCTTGGAAACTCCGTCTGGGAAACCCCAGAGTCAGAATCCTGGGCCTACATGGTGAAGGACCCGTTTCCGAACGTGCCTAATCAGACCTTAACGGTCAGCCGTTAATCGCCTTGGCGGCCAGTTCCAGCTTCCGGCGAGTGACCAGGACGCTGGGCTGCTGCTTGGGCATGCGGTTCCAGGCGTCGAGCGCGGCGACCTTGTAGGCCTCGGCGAGCGTTGGGTAATTGAACGTGTTCTCCACGAAGTAGTCGAGGGTGCCTTCGAGGTTCAGCACCGCCTGGCCGATGTGGATCAGCTCCGTCGCGCCCTCGCCGACGATGTGGACGCCGAGCAGACGCCGGGTCTCCAGGGCGAACAGCATCTTCATGAAGCCGGAACTGATGCCCATGATGTGGCCACGGCTCGTCTCGCGGAACCGGGCGACACCGCATTCGTAGGGGATGCCCCGCTCGCGCGCCTGCTCTTCGTTCATGCCGATCGTCGAGATCTCCGGCACCGAATAGATGCCATAGGGGAAGAACTCGGGCGCGGCCTGAGCCGGGGCGTCGAAGGCGTGGCAGGCGGCGATCCGGCCCTGTTCCATCGAGGTGGAGGCCAGGCTCGGGAAGCCGATGATATCGCCGGCGGCGTAGATGTGCGGCTGGGCGGTCTGGAAGCTGTGTTTATCCACGCTGAGGCGCCCGCGCTCGTCGGCCTCAAGGCCGCAGGCCGCCAGGTCCAGGGCGTCGGTGACCCCTTCGCGCCCCGCGGAGAACAGCACCATGTCGGCGCGCAGTTCGCGGTCGTCGGAGAGTTTCAGGTAGCAGCTCTGCGGGCCCACCACGTCGGCGGAGACCACCTTGGCGCCGAACCGCACGATGACGCCGCGTTCGCGCAGGTCGTGCAGGAATTCGTCGGCCAGTTCGCGGTCGAGGAACGGCATCAGCACGCTGTTCGGCTCGACCAGCGTCACCTTCACGTCCAGGGCCGAGAAGATCGAGGCGTATTCAACGCCGATCACGCTGGCGCCCACCACTACCAGTTGACGCGGGATGCGGGTCAATTCGAGGATTTCGTCCGAGTCGACGATGCTCTCGCCGTCGAAGCCGATGTGGGCGGGGCGGAACGGGCGCGTGCCCACCGCGATCAGGAATTTCTCGGCGGTGTAGTCGGCGACGCCGCTACCGCTGAGGACAGAGATGCTGTGCGAGCCGGTGAAGGTGGCGACGCCGTGCGCAGTCTCGACGCCATTGCGGGCGAACTGGTGCTCCAGCACGTCGACCTCGTGGCCCAACGTGATGCCGAGGCGTCGGCTCAGGTCTTCGGCGCCGATGTTCTTCTTGGCCCGGTGGGCAGCGCCATAGATGCCGCGTTCCCGCCAGCCGGAGAGGTTCAGGACGGTCTCGCGGAGCGTCTTGGACGGAATGGTGCCGGTGTGGACCGAGACGCCGCCGACCCGCTTGCCGCGCTCGACCACGAGCACGCGCTTGTTCAGCTTGGCCGCCTGGATCGCGCCGCGCCGCCCAGCCGGGCCTGAGCCGATCACAATCAGGTCGTAATGGTTGTCTGACACCGAAAATCCCCTCCAGCATTCTGCGGGAGCGGAGACCATAACCGCGGCGGGTTAACCCTCAGCGAACGCCGCTAGGCGGCCATCCAATGCACCGTCGCCCCATGCGGATGGGTCTGGGCCAGCAAGCGCTCCTGCCCGCCCGGCCACAGGGTCAGGCGCACCTCCATCACCATCATGCTCTCCGCCGACGGCTCCATGCGCAGCCAGGCGAAGGGCGCCTCCGCCGTCGCGTGAACCGCCTTGGCCTCGATCTCTGCGCTCAGGGCGGCCTGGCGCTCGGCGGGCATGTATTGCCAGAACACCGAATGGAAGAGCACGCTGGCCGCGCCGTCCTGCAACGCCACCCGCTTGCGGGTCCAGTCGACAGCGTCGCCCGTCTCCACACGCACGTCTTCGGCCAGGGCGACCTCGATGGCGGCCCGGATGCGCGCCAGGCGCTCGGACTGGTCGGCCCAGATGTAGGAGATCAGCCGCCGCTGCTGATCGGGGTCGCTGAGGTCGGTGGGTCGACGATCACAAGCAGCACGCTCGATCACCGTCACCACCGCGTCTGTCGGCGGAGGCGGCCCTGTCCATTCGGTGTCCATCCGCACCACGGCCGCCGGGTCGCCCCAGCTGTCCTCGCCGACCTCGTAGCGGTAGCGGTCCCAGGAGAGATTGAGGCCGGCGCTGGCCCCGATCTCGAAACAGCGCAGCGGCAGGCCGGTCGCCTTGGCGATCTCCAAAAAA
>JAYVDG010000366.1:0-5017 GCA_043749525.1 Phenylobacterium sp. | reverse complement strand
TCTTCTTGAAGGCCGGGAAGACCTCATTGTTGAAGTGCGCGCAGTGGCTGCAGCTCAGCGACCCATACTCCTCCACCAGGATCTTGGCCTTGGGCTTGCCCAGCGACAGGTCGCCGGTGGCGTAGACCGGGGCGGCGCTGGCCGCGCCGGCGGCGAAGAGGAAGGCGAGGCTGAGCAGGGCGTGACGCACGGGGGAGCTTCCTGACTGGGAGACGACCTCAGGACACTGTCGAGGCTTGGCCTGTCAACCGAGCTCGTTTTCAGGGAACGACCTTGGCCGCGGCGATGGCCCTGTCCAGTTGAGCGAGGGACATCTCGCCCTCGAACTTGACGCCGTTGATCAGGAACGTGGGAAAGCTATCGATCCCTCCCGCCCAGGCCGTGTCGACGCGGCGTTTCAGGGCGGCGCGCTTTGCGGGATCGTCGAGGCAGACAAGGACTTGAGTTTCTGAAAGTCCAGCCGATTTGGCGACCTCCAGAAGAATGGCATAGGTGTCGCTGGCCTCGAAGATTTTCGCCTGGTTGCGAAAGAATTCCTCGATCACTTGGAAGTACTTTTCAGGCCCAGCGCAGCGCGCGGTGATCCATTCGGCTTCGGAGACCACATCTGGCGGCGTGACAAACTCATGCAGGGTGAAGTGGACCCGGCCAGTGTTCACGTACTTAGCCTTGAACGCCGGGAAGACGCCGTTCACGAAGTTTGCGCAGTGGATGCAGGTCGGTGACGCGTAGAGGTCCACCTGGATTTTCGCCGCCGGATCCCCCAACGACAGGTCGTCGGACGGATTGGTTGGAGTCCCGATGATGAGGCTCAGAACCGCGGCGATCAGGGCAGGAAGCACAGGCGGTCTCGCAGCGGCTAGGGCCCCGAGGACACCGTGTCCGCCGCGCTTGTCAACTGAGGCCGTTGCCGCCGCCGCCCGGGAGCCGTCATAGTGGCGGCGTGGTGGGACTCATTTTCCCGCCGGGCCGTTTTTCAGTCGCGTAGAGTCTTGGGGATTTCATGTCGGTTTCGACCGCGGCCGCACCGGCCGCACCGCCGCGCTGGCCCGACGGCTTCTTCACGGTCAAGGACGGGACCCGCCTGCACTATGTGGAGGCCGGCGCCGGTGTCCCGGTGATCCTGATCCATGGCGCGCGCGGCAGCGCCATCGGCAACTGGTTCTCCAACGGCATCGCGCCGAAGCTGGCGCAGACCAACCACGTCTACGCCCTGGACATGCGGGCCCACGGCCTGTCGGGCGGGGCGCGGCACGGCCACTTCAACATGGCCGACGACGTGCTGGAGTTCATGGACCAGATGGGCATCGCCCGCGCCCACATCGCCGGCTACTCCATGGGCGGCGGGGTCACCCTGCAGCTGCTGGCCCGCGCGCCGCAGCGGTTCATCACCGCCTGCTTCCAGGGTTCGGGGATCAGCGAAGTCGGCGAGTGGAAGGACCAAGTCCCGCGCGACGTCACCGGCGAGGCGCCCGACGAGGCCGCCGCCAACGCCCAGGTCAAGGCGCGCCGCCAGGCCAAGGGCGAGGAGGTCGGCAACGACCTCGGTGACAAGATCCGCGCCAAGGTCCAGGCCGTGGCCGGCGCCGGCGCGGTGCGCAGGATGGAGGACATGGCTGGCCGCATGATGGCGACGCTCACCAAGCTCGACCTCGCCAAGGTCGACTTTCCGGTCATGGCCATCAACGGCGAGTATGATCGGCCCAACGCCCGCACCCACCGCATGGCCCGCGAGCTCGCCGACTTCACCAACCTGGTCCTGCCCGGCAAGGGGCACCTGAGCGCCATGATGGCCGGCTTCATCCCCGACGAATATGTCGAGGGCTATGCCGCCTTCGTCGCCCGCAACAATCCGCCGGAAGCGGATCGTAAAGGAATGTAACCTGCAGACGAATCCAGGCGGCGCGCGGACGGGTGAAGGCTAAGCTTCCGGCCAGTCAAATTGGGTGGGGACCGAGCATGAACATCGCCGTGCTGGACGATGACCAGGCCCACAACGATCTGCTCGCGGCCATGCTGCGTCAGGCCGGGCATCGCTGCACCGTCTATGAGCGCCCGCCGGCCCTGCTGGCCGACCTGCGACGCCAGACCTTCGACCTGCTGATCATGGATTGGAACATGGCGGAGATGACCGGCATCGACGTTCTGGCCCGCCTGCCGGAGCTGCTCTCCACCACGCCGCCCGTGCTGCTGGTCACCAGCCGTTCGGTGGAGAGCGACGTGGTGGAGGGCCTGAACGCCGGGGCCGACGACTATCTGGTCAAGCCCTTCGAGCCCTCGATCCTGCTGGCCCCGGTCGCCGCCCTGCTGCGACGGGCCTATCCGGCGGTCCCGCCCACCAGCGGGGAGACCCACGAGGGCTGGACCTTCGACCCGGCCGCCGAGACCGCCACCCGAGACGGCAAGACCGAGCAGCTGACCTCCAAGGAGTTCCAGCTGGCGCTCACCCTGTTCCGCAACATGTCCCGTGCGCTCAGCCGCGACTACCTGCTGGAGCGGGTCTGGGGACATCGCGCCGATCTTGAGACCCGCACCCTGGACGCCCACATCTCGCGCCTGCGGGGCAAGCTCGCCCTGCGGCCGGCCGGCGGCTTCCGGCTTGTGACCGTCTACGGCTCGGTTACCGCCTGGAGCGTTGCCAACCGGTCCTGGAGGACGCCCCGTGAAGCTGCTTGCCCTCTTGCTAGCTCTCGCGATCCCTGGAACCGCCCTGGCCAAGCAGGCGCCGCCGCCCAATCCGCCCGACGCCCGCTATGTGGTGAAGAAGGGCGAGAACCTCTACAATCTCGGCCAGCGCTATTTCGCCCGGCCCAGCGATTACGAGACCGTACGGCGGCTGAACCGGATTCCCGACGGCCGCCGTCTGCAGCCGGGCCGAACCGTGATCGTGCCCTACCGGGTGATGAAGACCAACGCCATCACCGCCGAACTGGTGGCCTTCTCCGGCGGGGTGCAGATCGAGCAGGGCGGCCATGTGGTCGCGCCGCGCGTGGGTCTGCCCATCGTCGAGGGCATGCGGCTGACGACCCTGGCCAACGGCTTCCTCACCGTCGAGCTCTCCGACGAGAGCCGCATCACCTTGCCGTCCAATTCCAGCGCCCGGGTCCGCCAGCTGCGTCAGGTCCCGATGACCGGCGGCCTGCTGCGAGTGTTCGACCTGGAGAGCGGCCGCAGCTCTACCTCGGCGACCCCCAATTCCAATCCCAATTCCCGCTTCATGATCCGTACCCCGCTGTCGGTCTCCGCCGTGCGTGGCACCGAATTCCGCGTCGCGGCGCTGAGCGACGGCCAGGCCACCACCGAGGTGCTCAAGGGCTCGGTGGGAGTCGCCGGCGCCAAGGGTGAGGTGGCTGTGCCCGAAACCTTCGGGGTCAGCGTCACCCCGGCCGCGGTGAGCCAGCCCATCGAGCTGCCGGCCAAGCCGAAACTGGTGCGCGGCGGCAAGGCGCAGGAGGACCGGGTTGTGGCCTTCGACATAGAGTCGGTCCCCCGCGCCGTCGCCTATCGCCTGCAACTGGCCAATGACGCGGGTTTCCTCGACATCTTCAACGAGACGAAGACCGACAAGACTCTGGTCGCCTTCGAGACCATCGCCGACGGCACCTATTTCGTCCGCGCCACCGCCATCGACGCGACGGGGCTTGAGGGCCTGCCCGCCACCTACGGATTCGACCGCGACCTCAACGTCCTGGCGCCGGGCCAGGTCGCGCAAACCTCGGGCAAGCTGCACAAATACCTGTTCAAGTGGACCTCCACCGGCCAGGCCGTGCGCACCTTCCGCTTCCAGCTGTTCGCCGACGCCGAGGGTCGGACGGTCCTGGTGGACCAGACGGGGCTGGAGACCCCGCAAATGGTGGTCACCGACCTGCCGCCGGGGACCTATCACTGGCGGGTGACGGCCACGCGCCTGGCCAAGGGCAAGATCACCGAGAAGGTCGGCGGGCTTCAAGACATCACCGTCTGACAATAGGCCATGTCGGCTGCAGGGCGATCGCCGGCCGGCCTACGACTGCTCCTGGAGTGGGTGCTGGTTGCGGTGCTTGCCCACCGCCGCGGCGGCGCTCGCCACCGGCAGCGCCTTGCTGACCCGGGCCGACGGCGCGGTTTACGACGCCTTCGCCGGCTTCAGCGGCAGGGCGCCTGATCCCGGGCTCATCATCGTCGCCATCGACGATCGCAGCCTGGCCGAACTCGGCCGCTGGCCCTGGCCCCGCGTGCGCCACACTGCCTTGCTGAATGTGCTCGCGCCGATGAAGCCCAAGGCGGTGATCTACGACGTCCTGTTCACCGAGCCCGACCTCGCCGATGCGGGCCTGGCCAAGGCGATGGCGGCCATCGCCAATGTCTTCCTGCCGGTTTTGGTGGAGCAGGGACTGAACGGCGCGGGCCTGAACCAGGTCCCGCCGGCCGGGCGGCTGGCGCCGGCCGCCGCCGGGCTGGGCCAGGTGATCATCCGGCCCGATCTCGACGGGGTGGTGCGCCACCGCGAACGTTGCGCCGCGCCGGCGCCCCGGCCGTTCGCCGAGGTGGTTCTGGGCCAGACCCGGCCGCTGCCCAGGGCCGGCGCGGAGCCCTGCGTCGCCGAGCTGATCCCCTTTGCCGGACCGCCCGGCGCCTATCGCACCGTCAGCTACGGCAGCGTCCTGCGCGGCGAGGCGCCGGCCGAATTCTTCACCGGAAAACGCGTGCTGGTGGGCGCCACGGCGCTGGGCATGACCGACCACTTCCAGAGCCCCATGGGCGGCGGCATGTCGGGGGTGGAGTTGCAGGCCAATATCCTCGACGCCCTGTCGGCCGGCGTGACACGGGCGGAGGCCGGGACGCCCTGGAAGCTGGCCCTGGCGATCCTGCCGCTCTGGGTGCTGATGGCCGGGTTCCTGACCCTGAAGCCCGCCCAGAACCTGACTCTGGCGGCCTGTCTCGGCGTCATGACCCTGGCGGTCAGCGTCAGCCTGTTCGGGCTGTTCCAGGTCTGGCTGTCACCGGTGACCACGATCGCCATCCTGCTGCTGGTCTT
>JAYVDG010000365.1:0-5041 GCA_043749525.1 Phenylobacterium sp. | reverse complement strand
TCCATTTCTTGGCGGGCGCCGCGGTCATGGCGGGCAGGATAGCGCAACCTCGTGGCGAGGTGCGGAGAGTCGCAGCGCAAAGCTACGTCTCAGGTAGGCGCGGGGGTCGGCGCCGCGAACCCCGAGCGGACGGCCGATCCGAGGCTATGTTCTCCGCGCGCAGCGGACGCGGCCACCGCGCCCGAGAGCAGGGCCGCAAGGCGCGCTGGACCGGCCCCCCGGACTGGCAGCCACCGATGTCGTGAAGCCCGACGCCGAACTCGTAGCCAGGACGCGTGAAGATGGTGGCGTTGCCGCCAGTCACGTGGTGCCGATCGACGACGAGCACCCGCCGGCCCCGGCGCGCGAGGATCGCCGCGGCGCTGAGGCCACCGAGGCCAGCGCCAACGATGATGGCGTCGCCCACCAGAGCTGGGTGCGCTGGCCGAACACCACCCCGATGCGGCCCACATGCTTGATGCGGTCGGCATAGGGGACCAGGCCCTCGATCTCCACGCGGCCGGAGTCGGGACGCAGGATGCCCGAGAGGATCTTGATGGTGGTGGACTTGCCCGCGCCGTTTGGCCCGATGAAGCCCAGCAGTTCGCCGCGCTCCAGGGCGAAGCTGACGTCCTTCAGGGCCTCGACCGTGCGCCAGCGCCGGCGCACGAGCCCGCGCACGGCCCCGAAGATGCCCGGGTCGCGTTCAGCCACGCGATAAGTCTTCGCCAGGTCCTGAACCAGGATCTGGGGCATGGGGGCCGCCTTGGATTTTCAAAGAAGAGGCGGGACGCTATGGGCCCGCCCAGGCCTCGTCAATGGCGCCGCTTCCGGTTTTTCGACACTGGCGTCAGGATGCCGGACGCTCGAAGGAGGCTTGGCCATGGTGTTCACCAAGAAGCTGCGCGACCCTATCATGCGGGGCGAAATCACCTGCAGCGTGCGCATCTGGCAGAGCCCCCGGGTGAAGGTCGGCGGGCGCTACCGGCTGGGGGAAGGGGCGGTGGAGGTGACCTCCCTGCGCCAGATCGAACTGACTGATATCACGCCACAATTAGCCGGAGACTCCGGGTTCGAAGGAGTCGTGGATTTGCTGAAAACCGCCAAGCACGGCTCCGGCGAAAGGGTGTATCTGGTGGGTTTCGAGTACCGGCCGGACACCACTTTTTGAACGCCGGAAGCCTCGATTCCGCAGGGCCTTCGAATTTTGCACGCTTGCGTCTTTGACCGTCCTCTGCCACTGCGGATTCACTCACTGAGATAGGGACGACAATGGCGACTGGTACTGTGAAGTGGTTCAACGGAACCAAGGGTTATGGCTTCATCGCTCCTGAGGGCGGTGGCGGCGACGTTTTCGTCCACATCTCGGCGGTTGAACGCGCGGGCCTCGGCGGACTGAACGAAGGTGACAAGGTCAGCTTCGAAGTCGAGCGCGACCGCAAGAGCGGCAAGGATTCGGCCGCTCAGCTGCAAATCCTCTAGTTCTTGATGGCGGGGCAGCCGGCTTTCCGGCGCGCCCCGCCTTCTTGACTTTTTCGACCTGCCCGACAGAGCCACTCCGGCGCTGGCGGTTTTTGATGTTCTGGCGCAGGCCTATTGCGGCTTGCCGCCTTTAGCGGTGTGGACGCGCGCTTTCCCAAGCTCCGCGCCTTCATAGGGTTCCGACCAGATCAATCCGGCGGCGCGGTTCGCCCATGGCGAGGACGTGGAGCTTTCCCGTTCTGAAGGTGTTCTCTAGGCTCCTCGGACGTCCCCAGCCCCGGTCCGCCATGAACGACGATCCCGGTCTCCCGCAGCATCCTGAGGACGGCTCCAACGCGGCGCGTCTGGACGCGGTGCTGGAGAGCATCAGCGACGGCTTCTACGCCCTGGACCCTGACTGGCGCTACGTGGTCTTCAACCGCGCCGCCGAGGAATATTTCGGCGTCTCCCGCGACCTGGTGTTGGGCAAGGTCATCTGGGACCTGTTCCCCCAGGGCCGGGGCGGCGCCTTCGAGCGGGCTTGCCGCCTGGCGATGGACCAGCGTGTCGGCTCGCGGTTCGAGACACCCTCACGGGCGCGGGCCGACCGCACCGTGGAACTGCGGATCCTGCCGATGCGCGACGGCGGTGTCGCCGTCTCGCTCTCCGACATCACCGACCGCCGCCGGATCGAGGACGCCCTGCGCGCCAGCGAGGCGCGGCTGGAGCTGGCGACCCTGGCCTCGGGCCTTGGGGTCTGGGAATGGAACATCGTCACCGGCGAGATGATTGTCTCGGCCCGCGCCCGGGAAATCTGGGGCTTCGCCGCCGACCAGGTGGTGCGGATCGGAGACATTCCCCGGGTGGCCCATCGGCAGGACGCCGACGGCATCGTGGCGCTTTCGCGCCGCGCGCTGGACCCGGCGGTGCGCGATCACTCGCGCTATGAGTACCGCGTGCCCCAGGCCGATGGGACGATGCGCTGGGTGCGCGCCCAGGGTGAGCCGGTGTTCGATCCGGCGACCGGGGCGGCGATCCGCGATGTCGGCACGGTGGCGGATGTCACCGCGGAACGGGCGGCGGCGCAGGAGTTGCAGGAGTCCGAGGCGCGGCTGCGGCTGGCCATGGAGGCGGGCGGCATGGCCGTGTTCCAGCTCTCCGCAGGCGCCCTGCAGGGCAGCGCGGAGTTGAATCGGCTGCTGGGCCTGCCCATCGACGCGACGCCCAGCGTGGAGGAGATCAACGCCGGCTACTATCCCGGCGAGCTGGCGCGCATGCAGGCCACCTATCGCGAGGCGGTGGCCAGCGGCGCGCGGAAGCTGGAGATCGAGTACCGCTATGTCTGGCCCGACGGCCAAGTTCGCTGGCTGATGGTGCGGGCGGAGATCAACCTGGGCGCCGATGGGGCGCCGCAGACCGTGCTGGGGGTGATCCTGGACATCACGGACCGCCGGGAGTCCGAGGAGCGGCTGAAGTTGCTGGCCCGCGAGGTGGACCATCGGGCCAACAACCTGCTGACCGTGGTGCAGGCCACCGTCGCCCTGACTTCCGCGCCAACCCCCGAGGCGCTGAAGGAGATCATCACCGGGCGGGTCAGCGCGCTGGCCCACGCCCACCAGCTAATCTCCGAGGCCCGCTGGCGCGGGGCGGAGTTGCGGCGGCTGGTGGAGGAGGAGCTGCGGCCCTATCGGCTGGGCGCGGAGGGACGGGTGCTGTTCGACGGGCCGGACGTGACGCTCAGCCCGCATGCGGCCCAGTCGGCGGCCATGGCGCTGCACGAACTGGCCACCAACGCCGCCAAATACGGCGCGCTGTCGAGCGCCTCAGGGGAGGTCTCGGTGGTTTGGACCCTGGCTGAGGACGAGGTGAGCCTAGTCTGGACCGAGACAGGCGGACCACCGGTCATAGCGCCGACCCGGCGCGGGCTGGGCCTCAACATGCTGCAACGCGCGCTCGGTGGCGCCACCGGCGGTGAGGCGTTGCTGGATTGGCGGGAGAGCGGCCTCGTCGCGCGTTTGACGCTGCCGCTCCCCCAGCCGATTAGAGCAGGTCGCCGCCCGCCGCCGAGGCGGTGGTGCCGAACTGCTCGTAGGCCTTGATCACATTGCGGCCCACCGTCCAGCGGTGCACCTCGTCAGGCCCGTCCACCAGTCGCTGCGAGCGGATGTGGGTGTACCAGGCCGCCAGCGGGGTGTCGGTGGAGTAGCCGAGCGCCCCGTGCAGCTGGATGGCGGTGTCCACCACCTTGTGGACCATGTGGGCCAGGAACACCTTGGCGATGGAGTTCTCCTGCCGCAGGTCCATGCCGCGCTCGGCCTTGTAGGCGATGTGCAGGAGCATCAGGCGGGCCATGTAGAGCTCGCTGGCGCAGTCGGCCAGCATCCATTGCACCCCCTGGCGTTCCGACAGCTTCTTGCCGAAGGTCACGCGCTGGGTCACGTGGGCGGCGGCCATGTCGAGGGCCCGCTGGGCCATGGCGACGTTGTGCATGCCGTGGCGCAGGCGGCCGTAGGCCAGGCGGTGCTGGCCCATGTTGAAGCCCTGGCCTTCGCCCCCCAGCAGGTTCTCGGCCGGGATCACCAGGTCCTTGATCTCGATCTCGGAGTGGCCGCCGCCCATGATGTGGCTGAGCGGGCCTTCCTTGGCCATGGTGCCGATATCACGCTTGATGATGTAGCCGGGGTTCGGAAGCTCTACGATGAAGGTCGAATAGCGCTGGTGGCGCGGGGCGTCGGGGTCGGTCATGGCCATGACGACGGCCATGTCGGCGGCGCTGGCGGCCGAGGAGAACCACTTCTCGCCGTTGAGGACGTAGTTCTCGTTGCCGTCTTTCACCGCCCGAGTCTGCATGCCGGTGGCGTCCGCGCCGGCCGCCTTCTCGGTCATCGAATAGCAGACGCGCTTCTCGCCGTTCAGCAGGGGCTTGAGGTACTTCTCTTTCTGGAACTCGGTGCCGTGGGCCAGCAGGGTCAGCATGGTGGCGTCGTCAGGGCCCTGGCTGTTCATCGACAGGGCGCCGAGGTGGCTCTCGCCCAGCTCCATCTGCACCAGGGCGTTGGCGAGCGGGCCCAGGCCCATGCCGCCATACTCCTTGGGGATGAAGGGGAGCCAGAGGCCGGCGGCACGGGCCTTGGTGCGCAGTTCTGCCAGGACGGTCTTGAAGGACTCCTTGTCCACTAGGCGCTTCTCGGCGGGGATGCACTCGTCGTGCACCCACTGGCGCACCTTGGCGCGGATGGCCTTGGCCTCCGCCGGAATCTCGAAGTCGATAGACATGGTCGCTCTCCGCCCTGGTTGTTTTCTCGTTGGGCGAGAAGGTCGGCCGATCATCGGCAGGGCGCAAGCCTGCCCTGGCGTCAGAGGCGGGTGGCCAGCGCCTCAAGATTGTCGACGAACCAGAGGTGACGGCCGCGGTTGGATTCGTAGACGAAGTCGCGCAGAGCGCGTGCTGGCCGCGATATGGGCCGAGATGTCGCCGACGATGGCCAGGGCCGCGCCGTAGTTGACGAACTTCTGCACGAACTCGCCGGCCAGCCGGGTGCTGAGGTCGTAGAACTCATCGGCGAGGCGGGACGCGGGCAGGGCGATGACGGCGACATCC
>JAYVDG010000364.1:0-5057 GCA_043749525.1 Phenylobacterium sp. | reverse complement strand
TGGAGCCGGGGATGCTGACCGCCACGGCGGCTTGGCTGGGGGCGTTGGCCTACACCCTGCAGATCTATTTCGACTTCTGCGGCTATTCGAACATGGCGATTGGTCTGGCCTTCATGCTGGGCTTCACCTTCCCGAAGAACTTCGACCATCCCTATGCGGCGACCTCGCTGACCGACTTCTGGCGGCGCTGGCACATGTCCCTGTCCTCGTGGTTCCGAGACTATGTCTACATCCCGCTGGGGGGGAACCGGGGCGGGCAGGCCAAGACCATCCGCAACCTGCTGATCGTCTTCTTCCTGACCGGTCTCTGGCACGGAGCGGCCTGGAGCTTCATCGTCTGGGGCCTCTATCATGGCGCTTTCCTGATGCTGGAGCGGTTCGGGTTGCGCCGCGTGCTGGACGCCGCGCCCAGGATCCTGCGCCACCTCTACGCCCTGGTGGTGGTGATGATCGGCTGGGTGTTCTTCCGCGCCGCCGACCTCCCCGCCGCCGTGGGCTATCTGGCGGTGATGCTGGACCCGCGCGCTTTCAAGCCCCTGGGCCTGACCCTGCGCTACCTGCTGGACACCGAGGTGCTGCTGGCCTTCGTCGCGGGGATCGTCTTCGCCTTCCCGACCCTGCAGGTGCTGATGACCCGGCTGAAGGCAGGGCGCTCCGACGCCCCCTCGCCGCACCTGCCGGCCCGCCTGGACACCCGGGGCGCCCACCTCCTGCCGACCCCGGTCCTGGCGGCGGGGTTCGTGATCGCCATCGCGGTGCTGGTCAATTCGACCCTCAATCCCTTCCTCTATTTCCGGTTCTGAGGGGGTCATGGAAAAGCCCTTCCCCCGTCCCGGCCTGATCGCCACCATCCTGATCCTGATGGCTGCGGCCTTCCTCCTGCGGACGGTGATGAAGCCGCCGCAGCTGCAGGAGGGCCGGGTGCTGGCCGGTGCGCCGGCCTGGAGCGGGGCCAAGCTCGACGACCTGCGGCGCCAGACGGACGCCTGGGTCGCCGACCGCTTCCCCGCCCGGCCCTATCTGATCGGCTGGCTGAACTATGCCCGGCTGAAGGTCGGCGACAGCGGCTCGGACCGGGTGCTGGCCGGGCGCGAGGGCTGGCTGTTCTACAATGATGGCTCCAGGCTGGGGCCTGCGCGCGGCAGGCCGCCCCTGACCGACGCCGACGCCGCCGAATGGCTGCGCGGCCTCTCGGGGCGGATCGAGGCGCTGCAGGCCGACGGCATCGCTTATCTGGTGGTGGTCCCGCCGGCCAAGGAGACCATCTATCCGCAGTTCGGGCCCGCCTGGTATGCTGGCCCCAGTCCGCAACGGACCAGCCTGAGTCTTGCGGCCCTGGCCGCCCGCACCGCGCCGGGCCACGTGGTCCACCTCCGAGATCCGGTGATGGCGGTCGCAGCGTCCGGAACCGAGGCCTTCAGCCGACACGACACCCACTGGACCGGTGACGGCGCCTATGCCGGCTACGCCGCGATCATGGACCGGCTGCGAGCCCTGGGGGTCGATCAGCCGACGCGGCCGCTCAGCGACTTCCAGCCGGAGGTCAATGGCGTCAATCCGCCCCGCGACCTCGCCCTGATGCTGGGGGTGGCGAGCTTCGTGCCGATCCACTACCGCGGCTATGTCGATCCCGCCGCCGCCGGCTACCGGACCACCTGGCTATCGGAAAAGCACGTCTGGACCGCGCCCCAGGTGGTGGACACCGGCCTGGCAGGCAAGCCGACCCTGCTGTTGACCAGGGACTCGTTCTCGAACGCCCTGACACCGTTCCTCCTCGGCCACTTCAGCCGGGTGGTCCTGACCCACATCGACGACGGTTTCTGGCGCCAGGACCTCATCGACCGTTTCCATCCCGATGTCGTCATGCTGGAGGTTCAGGAGCACGGCCTGGGATTCGCCATGCGCGGCGCGCCCGCGATCTCCGAGGCCGCCGAGGCGCGGATCGAGCAGGTCCTGCCCCGCGTCCCGACCCACGGCCCCCTGGCGCCCTCTGCCCCGTCTCTGGGGCGTTTCATGCCGATGGCGGCGTCACCTGCCTTCGCCGGTCTCGACGCCGCGGCGACCGTGCCCGGCTGCAATGTCGACCAGGCCTTGATCGACGCCCAGGGCCTGGCCCTGGCAGGCTGGATCTCCGACCTCTCGGTCAAGGCGAGCCCCATCGACGGCGCGGCGCGGCTGACCGGCCCGGCCGGGGACTTCGTCCAGCCTCTGGAGATCGATCTGGACCGCCCCGACGTGGTGGCCGCGTTCAAGCGTCCGGTGTTTCAGCCGAGCGGCGTCTTCACCACCCTCAACCTCAAGGGCCTGCCGCCGGGCGCCTACGACGTCAGGATCTATCGCCGCACAGCCACGGGCTGGATCGGCTGCGCGGGGCCCAAGGGCCTCATCCGGCCCTAGGGCTGGCGCGTGACGGGCGCCTGATCAGGCTGTCTAGGCGCCAACAGCTTGTTCATCGGTGGCGGCTAGGCTCCGCCGCGCGGTCAAAAATCCGCCGGAACCTGGCGCCAGCTTGACCAGGATCGCGGTGGGGCGTCTTTCCGGCCGTAGCTGCGTTGAAGACCCTGAGCGCGCTTCCTAGACTGGCAGCGACCAACAAGAGGCTCGCCCGTGTTCTCCCGTTTGTTCGGCCGCAAGACTCCGGAAGCCCCGCCCTCGACGGACGGGCGGCTGGTCTATGCCGTCGGCGATATCCACGGCCGCCTCGACGCCTTCGACGCCCTGCTGCACGTCATCGGCCAGGATGTGCTGGACTCGCGCCCAACCCAGCGGCCGATGCTGGTCCTGCTGGGGGACTATGTGGACCGGGGTCCCGCCTCGGCCCAGGTGATCGACCGTATCCTGCGCCTGCAGACCGAGCCGGCCTTTGAGGTCCGGGCGCTGAAGGGCAACCACGAGGAAGCCCTGCTGCAGTTCCGCGACGAGCCGGGCTTCGGCCAGACCTGGGTGGAGCATGGGGGTTCGGCGACGCTCGCCTCCTACGGCGTCCAGCCTCCGGCCACGCGGACCGACCCGGACGCCTGGGAGGCCGCGCGCCTGGCCTTCCGCCAGGCCCTGCCGGCCAGCCACGAGGCCTTCTATGAAGGCCTGGAGATCATGATCACGCTGGGCGACTACGCCTTCGTCCATGCCGGGGTCCGTCCCGGCGTGCCCCTGGACCGCCAGGTGGAGCGCGACCTGCTGTGGATCCGGGCGGAGTTCCTGCAGTCGACGGCCAAGTTCGAGAAGATCATCGTCCACGGCCACACGCCGATGGAGGAGCCGCAGCTGATCGCCGGCCGCCGCATCGGGGTCGACACCGGCGCCTACGCCACCGGCCTGCTCACCGCGGTGCGCCTCGACGACACCGGCGCCCGCATCCTGCAGGGCCGCGCGGTCAGGTCAGCCGCCTAGCACCTGGTCCACCGCCATGCGGCGGTAGCGGGCCTCGATGAAGGCGAAGAGCCCGAAGGCGATCAGGCCCAGGGCTACGGTGGTCATCAGAGCGTCGCCATAGGGCTGGCCCTCCATCATCTGCAGGGCGCCGCCCATGCCGGTGACCTCCTGGCTGCGCGCCTTCAGGCCGGCCGTCAGCATCAGGGCGCCCACCGGCAGGAAGGCCAGGCCGCGCCCCAGATAGCCGGCGCGCCCCACCCATGGCGCCCAGGTGCGGATCACTTCGTCGCAGGCCAGCGGCTTGCAGAAGTCGCGGCCGAACACCTGGACGATGTTGCCGACCCCGGCGCCCAGGATGAAGAGGCCCGCCGCGGCGATCAGCAGTTCGCCGCCTGGCAGCTCCAGCACCTTGGCGACGGCCTGGCGGGTCTGCTCCTGGTCGTCGGTCTGGGTGAGGTCCTTCAGGGTGTCGATCAGGCTGAACACCGAGACGCCCAGCGCTCCATAGACGACGCCGCTGATCGCTTGACCCACGCGCGAGCCGATGGCCTCCAGGCTGTCGCCTTGGCGGTCGGCGTCGAACACCGACTGCAGCAGCCGCCAGCCGGCGAAGGCGTAGAGGCCGAGCCCGGCCAGCCACAGCAGGATGACGCCGAAGGGCCAGTGCGCCCAGGCTTCGAGCACGCCGCGCGACCCCTGGGCCTTCGGGGTGACATCGACGGCCGCCGCGACCGCCATGGCGCCGATGCTGAGATAGATGAAACCTCGGGCCAGATAGCCTGCCCGGCACGCCAGCTCCGCGAGCGCGCCCCAAGGGGCCGCGCGTATCCAGGCGCGTACCTGGGCGAAGGCGGTCGCGGAGGGTTCGGTGTCGTCGGTCAGCACGGAAGCTCGCCCTGCGCCCAAGCGGCGCCGTAGCGGAACGTCAGCCCAGACCCCTAGTTCCCCGCCGGATAGATGACCGGCAGCACCATCGCCGAGGGATGGCTCGCGTCCATATAGACGCTGTTGGTGGCCACGCGGGGTTTCTGGCTCGGCTTGCCCGGCGCCTCTCCGGTATTGGGGTTCACTTCAAACCGCGGCGCGTTCGAGGAGGTGACGTGGACGGCGATCCGGTGGCCCTTCTCGAAGGTGATGGCGGTGGACCACAGGTCGATCACCAGTTCTTCCGGCGCGCCGGGTGTCATCATCTTTACATCGTCCGGCTCCCGCCCCTGGCGGTAGCGGGCGCGGATGGGCGCATCCAGCACCAGGGCCTCGTAGCCGTCGGGATAGACGTCCACCAGCTTGGCCATGAAGTCGGTGTCGAGGCCGTCGGTGGCCCCGTAGAGCTCCACCTTCACGGGCCCGGCGATCACCACGTCCTTGTCCAGGACCGGGGTCTGGAAGCGCAGGTAATCCTGGCGCGCCGGGACCTGACGCTGGTCCTCGGGTCCTCGGTCGAAGGTGAGATTGGCGCCGCCGAAGGTGGCCACCGGATTGGCCGGATCGAACCTGTAGCTGAGCTTGGCGTCGGTGGCGGCCGGCGGCTTGGTGTTCAGGGTCTTGTCCGGGGTCAGGTAGTAGCGCACCTCGCGGTTGGCCGGGGGCCAGTTGGCCGAGGTCAGCATGCGGTTCTTCGGCGAGGCGGCCCCCTTCCGGGCGCCGGCCATCATGAAGTAGCTGACCGGCGGCTCGTCCATGAT
>JAYVDG010000363.1:0-5071 GCA_043749525.1 Phenylobacterium sp. | reverse complement strand
ACATCGCCGACATGTTCGCCCAGCCCTATCGGCGCGGGCCTCAGACCAAGGCGCCGAAGGGCGACCCCGGCCGCGCCCGCTACGAGCCCTTGTTCCTGAAGATGTACGGCGACTGCTCAAGTCGAGCGTTCCAGGCCCATATGCGCAAGGTCCTCTGGATGCCGATCTCGGCCCAGGGCGGCACGGTCGACGTCACCACCCTCAACGGAGTTGACAAGGCCCTGGAGGCGGGGGTCGCCGACCTGCAGACGCTGCCGCCGGAGATGATCAAATACCTGGTCCCCACGGCCGGCGCCTCTAACTGCCGCCCGGTGGCCGGAACCGCCCGGCGCAGCATGCACGCCTATGGCGCGGCCATCGACATCTCCACGGCCCAGTCCGACTACTGGCTATGGAAGGGCGGCGAGAACGCCCTCTGGGCCAACCGCATCCCGCCGGAGATCGTCGCGGTCTTCGAGCGCCACGGCTTCATCTGGGGCGGCCGGTGGCGGCATTTCGACACCATGCACTTCGAGTACCGGCCCGAACTCCTACCCGGAGCACGACAGCCGAAAGTGGCCGCCGGTTTCGGCGCCCGTCGCGCGACCAAGCCTTAAAAGTCAGGCCTCGCCGCAGACCAGGGCCAGGTCTGGCGTCAGCTCCACGCGCTGAGGCGCTGACCCGTCGACATCCAGCCGCGCCACGCCATCGGGACCGGCGAACAGCACCAGGTCTGCGCGCGGCCCCCGGAACAGGGTGCCGGCGTGCGGCGCGAACTCCGACTGAACCGGCCCCGCCGCCGTGAACCCCAGGGCCATCAGGTCGGCCGCCGCCTGGCCCGTGTCCAGCGCCCCCAGCCAAACGCGGCGCAACCGCGCACCCTGGTCGGGCGGCGTGTTCGGCGGATAGAGCGGGCCCGAGAAGGCCGGCAGGGCCCAGGGGCCGGGATCTGTGGCGTATTCGATCAGGGAGATCTGGGTCAGCAGGCCTTGACCACGGCGGAACATCAGCATCGACCAGGGCTGGTCGTCGTCCGGGTTGGTGATCGCTTCACGGCGATGGCTGCGGGACGCCCAGTCCCGGGCCGCCGCCAGGGTTTCCATCGCCGCGATGGGGCCCTGGAGGATCAGGGCCGGCGCCCCGGCGTCCTCCCCGAAGACGTCCAGGAACGGCCCGTTTGCGAAGCGCACGCCGCGGGACATGACTTCGCCCCCCGGCCGATAGCCATCCAGCACCGGCCGGCCCGACAAGGCGGCGACCTTCTTCACCAGGGCGTCGCGCCCTGGTGTGCGGATCACCACGTGATCGACTCTAAACCTTTGACCGGTAACGGTTGACATCCCCTGCCCTAGCCCTTATTCCCCGCGCCTCGATTTCGACCCGGAGCCAGTCCCGTGAAACGCACTTTCCAGCCCTCCCGTCTCGTGCGCGCACGCCGGCACGGCTGGCGTTCGCGCATGGCCACCAAGAACGGCCAGAAGGTGATCGCCCGTCGGCGCGCCAAGGGCCGTAAGCGCCTGACCGCCTAATACCAGGGTCTTGGGGTGTCCGCATGACGGACCCCGTCTTTCCCATCGAACATCTTAAGATCCGGCCCGATTTCCTGGCCGCGGCCAAGGCGCCCTCTTGCGCCCGTGGCGCCGTGGTGCTCCAGGCACGTCATCGCGCCGATGACAGACCCCTTGTGCGCGTAGGTTTCACCGCCACCCGCAAGGTCGGCGGGGCCGTGGTGCGCAACCGCGCCAAGCGCCGTCTGCGCGAGGCCGCCCGCGCCCTCGTGCCCACGCTCGGCAAGCCCGGTTTCGACTATGTGTTCATCGCACGGGGCGGCGCGCCCACGCGCCCCTGGGCGCGTTTGCTTGACGATGTGAAAAGCGCGCTGATAAGCCTCGGCGCCGATAGCGACACCCGTAGCGATACCCGCGCGCCCGATCGCGCTCCTCCCCCTTCCGTCTGAGCGCGCGCCCCAATGCAAGACAACTCGAACCGCAACACGATCATCTTCGTGGTCTCGGCGATGGTGCTGCTGCTGGCCTACCAGTTCTTGGTCATGGGTCCGCGCAACAAGGCCCGCGAGGCCGAACTGGCCCGCAACCCGCCGGCCGCCACCGCCCAGATGCAGGCCCAGCAGCTCACCAAGGCGCCGCCGACCGCCGCCGAGGCCCTGGTCTCGCGCCAGCAGGCCGCCGCCGCCAGCCCCCGGGTGCGCATTGAGACCCCGGCCCTGTCCGGCTCAGTTTCCCTGCGCGGCGCCCGCCTGGACGACCTCTATCTGAAGCAGTACCGCGAGACGGTGGCCAAGGACTCCCCGCCCGTCGAGCTGCTGCGCCCCGAAGGCGCCCAGCACGCCCAGTTCGCCGAGTTCGGCTGGGCCGGCGCCAATGTGGCGGGCCTGCCCACCGCCGCCACCGTCTGGACCCAGACGGCGGGTTCGACCCTCGCCCCCGGCGCGCCCATCACCCTGCAGACCACCAACGGCGCGGGCCTGACCTTCACCCGCGTCATCTCGGTGGACGACCGCTTCATGTTCACGCTGTCCGACACCGTGGCCAATACGGGCGCGGCGGCAGTGACGCTGGCCCCCTACGGCTCGGTGCAGCGCCAGGGCCTGCCGGCCGACATGGGCCGCAGCTCCATCGTCCACGAGGGCGCCGTCGGCTGGCTCGGCAACGAGCTGCGGCTGATCAAGTTCAAGAAGTGGGCGAAGGACGGCGGGACCACGACGCCGACCACCGGCGGCTGGGCCGGCATCACCGACAAATACTGGCTGGCCGCCCTGATCCCCGCCCAGAAGGAAGCCGTCCAGAGCCAGTTCCGCGTCACCAAGAGCGGCGGCGTGGAAATCTTCGAGGCCAACTATGTGGGCGCCGCCCGGGTCATCGCCCCCGGCCGCCAGATCACCGAGACCCAGCGCTTCTTTGGCGGTGCCAAGACCGTGCCGGTCCTGAAAGCCTATGAGACGACACTCGGCGTCCCGCGCTTCGACCAGGCGGTCGACTGGGGCATGTTCTGGTTCTTCACCCGGCCGCTGTTCCAGTTCCTGGAATTCATCCACAGCCACGTCGGCAACTTCGGCATCGCCATCCTGCTGCTCACCGTGTCGGTGAAAATCGTGTTCTTCCCGCTGGCCAACAAGAGCTACGAGTCGATCACCAAGATGAAGAAGGTGCAGCCCCAGATCGAGGCGCTGCGCGCGAAATACAAGGACGACGCCACCAAGCAGCAGACCGAGCTGATGGCGCTTTATCAGAAAGAGAAAATCAACCCGGTCACCGGCTGCCTGCCCATGCTGCTGCAGATTCCGGTCTTCTACGCCCTGTACAAGGTGCTGACCGTGACCATCGAGATGCGGCACGCGCCGTTCTTCGGCTGGATCCAGGATCTCTCGGCCCGCGATCCCTCGACCCTCTGGAACCTGTTTGGGCTGATCCCCTGGAACCCGGCCCACGCCCCGATGATCGGGACCCTGCTGGATGGCTCCCTGCACATCGGCATCCTGGCGCTCTGCTACGGCGTGACCATGTGGCTGACCACCTCGATGAACCCCCCGGCCGGCGACCCCGTCCAACAGAAGATCTTCCAGTTCATGCCGATCATCTTCACGTTCATCATGGCCCCCTTCGCCGTGGGCCTGCTGATCTACTGGACCTGGTCCAACGTTCTGACGATCATCCAGCAGTACATCATCATGCGGCGCTTCAAGGTGGATAACCCCATCGACAGCCTGATCGCCAAGATCACCGGCAAGCCCAGGCTGCAAGAGTGAAGACCGAGGGGACCTTCGACGAGGCCGAGATCGAGGCCGCGCGCATTCTCTTCGCGCGCCAGGCCACCTTCCTGATGGGCGCGGTGTCGGTGGACGGCCTGCCGCCGGCCGACATGCCCGAGGTGGCCTTCGCCGGCCGCTCCAACGTCGGCAAGTCCTCGCTGATCAACGCCCTGGTGGGTCACAAGAAGCTGGCCCGGGCCTCCAACGAGCCCGGCCGCACCCGCGAGGTGAACTTCTTCGTCCTCGATGAGGCTATCCGGCTGGTGGACCTGCCCGGCTACGGCTGGGCCCGGGCCTCCAAGATCACCACCAAGAAGTTCCAGAACCTCGGCCGCGACTACCTGCGCGGCCGGGTAAACCTGAAGCGGGCCTACCTGCTGATCGACGCTCGCCACGGCCTGAAGGACGTTGACAAGGAGCCGATGGACGCCTTCGACAAGGCCGCCGTCTCCTACCAGATCATCCTCACTAAGGCCGACAAGATGAAGCCCGCCGAGGTCGCGGCCCTGGTGACCAAGACCCAGGCCGCCATCATCAAGCGCCCCGCCGCCTTCCCCCGTGTGCTGGCCACCTCCTCGGAGAAGGGGACCGGCATCCCCGAACTGCGCGCCGAGATCGCCGCAACCTGCGAGTTCCTGCCCCGCACGCCGGAGCCGGACGCCGTCACCGAATAGGCGCCACGCCCCCGGCGTGGCCTAAGACGGCGGGCGGAGCCTCGCCCCAGCTCCTGGAGCCCGACTTGGCCGCTCCCGACACCGCCCCCCGGCGCAACCCTGCCGCCACCCTGATGGCCGTGCGCCGCTGGCACACCTATCTGGGCGTCTTCATCGCCCCCAGCATCCTGTTCTTCGCCATCACCGGCGCCCTGCAACTCTTCGCCCTGCACGAGGCTCACGGCGCCTACCAGCCCGCCGCCGTGGTCGAGAAGCTGGGGGAACTGCACAAGAACCAGCGCTTCGCCGCCAAGGCCAAGCGCCCCGCGCCGCCTCCAAGCGCTGGTAAGCCGGAAGCCGCCAAGGCGCCTGAGAAGGCCAGGCCGGCGGCGGTCACCGCCCTGAAGTGGGTCTTCTTGTTGGTGGCCGCGGGCCTCGTCACCTCCACCAGCATCGGACTCTGGATCGCGCTCACCTCCACCCGCCGCAAGGGCCTGATCCGTGGCCTTCTTGCGGCCGGCATCCTGGTTCCTGTGCTGCTGGTGCTCCTGCAAGCCTGACGCCGCCTCTGGCCTGACGCGGCGTGAGGGCGCTAGATCGCTCCCGCCAAGAGGAGCCCAGGCCATGCTCGAGACCGCCACCCGCACCATCTATGACGAAGACCTCGAGC
>JAYVDG010000362.1:0-5074 GCA_043749525.1 Phenylobacterium sp. | reverse complement strand
TGGGGGAGGCCCGCGTCCCCGAACCCCTGCTCTTCGACCTGCTGCACACCCCCTGGTACACCAGCGCGGAGTACAATTTCAGCCGTATCGGCGAGCTGAAGGCCGGGCTGGAACGCGTCACCGGA
The DNA here is from genome assembly GCA_043749525.1 of Phenylobacterium sp. GTDB lineage: Bacteria > Pseudomonadota > Alphaproteobacteria > Caulobacterales > Caulobacteraceae > Phenylobacterium. Next base: position 4,949 of record JAYVDG010000362.1, on the reverse strand, counting down.
ACCGCCGTCACCGACCCTGCCCTGACCGCAGAGATCGCGACGGCCAACGCCTGCCGCGCCGCGATGCGGAACCTCGTGGCTCTGCGCCGCGAGGGCCGGGTCGGTGGCGTCGCGGCTAACCAGGTCTTCGCCGCCAAGGGCGCTATGGCCGGGGCCGAGTTTGACGCCGCGCTGGCCGCTGCCCTGGCCGCACCCGGCCCGGCGTCCGACGCGCCCCGCGTGGTGATCGCCGGCAGCCCGCTGGACACGCCGGCCCTCCACGCCCTCGTCGAGGCCGCCGGCGGCCTGGTGGTGGGCGACTTCCACGAGTTCGGCGAGCCGATGATCGGGCCCGATGTCGAGGCCGGCCCCGACCCCCTGCGCGCCCTGATGGCCCACTATCACTGCGACGTTGCGTCGAGCCGCACCTTCCCGCAATCGCCCCGGCCCCTGGCGGAGTTCGCGAAGGCCTGCGGGGCGTCCGGTGTGATCTTCAACTTCTATGCGGAGGAGGAGGCGCTGACCTGGGAATACCCCGCCCAGCGCCGCGCCCTGGAATCCGAGGGGATCGCCACGCTCTGCTTCGAGGGCCAGCCGCACCAGGCCGACGGCGCCGCGCTCGCAGCCCCCCTCGCTGAGTTCATCGGCAAGCTGACGAAGGTTCCGGCATGAGCGGCCTGCTCTCCGGCTACCGCGTCCTTGACCTGGGCGGAGGCCTGGGCGCCGCCTGCGGGCGGTTCCTGGCCACCCTCGGCGCCGACGTGGTCAAGGTGGAGCCGCCCGGCGGCGACCCGGCCCGTACCGACGCCCACGGCCGTCCCGACCCCGCCTGGATCGCGCGCAATCTCGGCAAGCGTTCGGTGGTGGTAGAGAGCGCTGACCTCAAGGCGCTGGCCGCCAAGGCCGACATCCTCATCGACGCCCTGCCGGCCTCGCGGCGTGCGGCGTTGGGCCTGGACTACGCCACGCTCAACAAAACCAACCCCGGCCTGATCGCCGTCTCCATCACCCCCTTCGGCTCCACCGGCCCCTATGCCGACTGGGCCGGCGGCGAGCTGGTCTGCTCGGCCCTGGGCGGGACGCTCGCCGTCACCGGCTATCGCGACCGCGCCCCGGTGAAGGAAGCCGCCGACGCCTGCGTCTTCCACGCCAACGGCTCGGCCGCCGCCGGGGCGCTGTTCGCGCTTGTTGAGAGAGCAACATCGGGGCTCGGGCAACACGTCGACGTCTCGGTCCAGGAGGTGGCGGCCAGCCGCAACACCAATGGCGTCCTGGCCTGGCAGTTCGACGGCAAGCTGCTGCCGCGCACCGGCGTCCAGATCGCCTATGGCATGGCCAAGATCCGCTGCATCTGGCAGCTGGCCGACGGCTACGCCTTCCATTCCCTGGCGTCCGGCCGGGCCGGCGCGGCGCCCAATGCGGCGCTGTGCGCCTGGATGACCGAGGCTGGATTCGACTGCCCGATGGCGCAGGTGGATTGGCCCACCTACAACCGCTCCACCATCGCCCCCGAGACCCGCGCGGCGTGGGAGGCGGCCATGGACGCCTTCTTCCAGACCCGCACCAAGGCCGACGTCGCCGCGCACCGCGAGATCAACGCCACCGTCGCCAATGAGCCGGGCGACGTCCTGGCTGACCCCCACCTGTTGGCCCGGGGACTCTTCGCCAAGGCCGGCGACGTGGTGGCGCCCAAGGCCTTCATCCGCGCCGGCCAGCTCTCGGTGGGGACCGCGCCGCAGGTCGGCGAGCACACCGCCGCCGTGCTGGCCGAATGGCTCGCCGCGCCGACCGCGCCCGCCGTCGCCAAGCCCAGCAGCGAGCCGCCTTTGAAGGGCCTCAAGGTCCTCGACTTCTCCTGGGCCCTGGTGGGGTCGGTCACCACCAAGAACCTCGCCGACCACGGGGCGACGGTGATCAAGGTGGAGAGCTCCACCCGACCCTGCCTGTCGCGCATCGATATCCAGGTGGCGGCCTCCAAGCCCGGCCAGTTCGACGACAAGCCCTGGTTCATCCACATGAACACCTCCAAGCAGGGCCTGCGGATCAACATGAAGCACCCGCGCTGGCGGGAGGTGATCGACCCGCTGATCGCCTGGGCCGACGTGGTGGTGGAGAATTTCTCGCCGGGCACCATGGCTTCGCTGGGCATGGACTACGAGACCCTGAAGGCCAAGCGCCGCGATCTGATCATGCTGTCGGGCTCGATCTATGGCCAGACCGGGCCGCTCGCCCGCACGCCGGGCGTGGACGGCACCGGTGCGGCGCTCTCCGGGCGACTGGTGATGACCGGCTGGCCCGACCGGCCGCCGGTGACCCCCAGCGCCGTGCCCTATGGCGACCTGCTGCTGCCGCCCTACATGGCCGCCGCCGTGGCCGCGGCGATAGATCATCGGCGCCGCACCGGCGAGGGCTGCCATATCGACGCGTCTATGTACGAGGTCTGCGTCCAGCAGATGGCCGGCGCCATGCTGGAGGCTCAGATCGACGGGCCGCCCCAGCGCACGGGCAACGCCGACCGCACCGCCCTGCTGCAGGGGGTCTATCCCACCACGGGCGACGACCGCTGGATCGCCATTTCCGCCGAGGATGAGGCCGCCGTCGCGCGCCTCGCGGGCCTGATGGGCGCCGCGCCGAGCGACGATACCATCGCCGCCTGGACCGCCCACCAGGACGGCTACGACCTGATGGCGCGCCTGCAGGCCGCAGGCGTCGCCGCCGGGGTCGTCCAGACCTGCGCCGACCTGGTGGACCGCGATCCGCAGCTTCGCGCACGGGACTTCCTGAGAAAGCTCGACAACCCAGTCCTGGGCGCCTTCGAGCACCAGAGCCTGCCCTACAAGCTCTCCCGCACCCCGGCCGTCATGACCACGGCGCCGGGCCTGGGCCAGCACAACCAAACCATCTGCCGCGACCTCATCGGTCTCTCCGAGGAGACCTATGCCGAGCTCGCCGCCGCCCAGCTCTTCGAGTAGCGACCATGACCGAAACCCCCTCCGACATCACCCGCCAGACCGGCGAACGCTCCAGCAAGCGGCTGAATTCCACCGCTCTGGCCACCCGTTTCCAGCGGGAGTTCGTGAAGGAGCTGCAGGAGCGCGTCGTCGAGAAGGGCGAGCCCTTCGCCATTGTCCAGGCCGACACCCCGCACGAGATCTTCCACGTCATGGACATCCCCATGGTGACCAACCAGTGGTGGGCGGCCTACATCTCGGCCAAGCAGCTCTCGCCCTACTATTTCGACGTCATGGAGCGGGAAGGCTTCCCGGCCTCGTCCTGCCGCTACTGCTCGCTGGGCCTGGCCTGCACCCTGGACAACGATCCGGAAAAGGCGCCCTGGGGCGGCCTGCCGCGCCCGACGGTGCTGGTGGCGCGGCTGACCTGCGACTGCATCCAGCGGGTCTTCTCGCTGTGGGCCGATGCGCTCGGCTCGCGCTTCTATCCGCTGGAGGCCCCAGGCTGGGAGCACAAGGACGGCCAGTGGTTCACCAAGGGCAAGCTGGAGTGGGACGAGGTCTATACCGCCCAGCGCATCGACCTGCTGGTGGAGGAGATGAAGGGCCTGATCCGCTTCCTGGAGGCCGAGACCGGGCGCACCTTCGACAACGGCAAGCTTCTCGCCCTCATGCACAGGATCAACGAGCAGGAGGAGCTGATGGAGGAGGCCGCCCAGCTGGCCACCCGCACCATTCCCTGTCCCGTCGGCATCGCCGAGCAGATGCCCAACGCCATGATCCCCCAATGGCACCGCGGCGCGGACTGGGCCGTGGAGCACGCCCGCCTGTTCCGCGACGAGGTGAAGGCCCGGGTCGAGGCCGGCGCCTCCGTGGCCAAGACCGAGAAGATCCGGCTGATGTGGATCGGGGCCGGCCTCTGGCACGATCCCGGTTTCTACGACGCCCTGGAGGCGCGGCTGGGCGCGGTCTTCGTCTGGTCCATGTACCTGCCGTTCACCGGGGCCAAGTACATCCGCTACAACCTCGACGATCCGCTCCGCGCGCTCGCCAGCCGGATCTGCGGCATGAACGAAGTGCTGCACCTGCCGCCGTGGATGAACGACTGGATGGTTTCCGAGGCTAAGGTCTGCGGCATCGACGCGGCCGTGATCCTGCAGCCCACCACCAACCGGCTGTCAGTGTCCGGCACCAAGTTCACCAAGCTGGCCCTGGAGAAGGCCGGTATCCCCGTCTACGAAATGCCCGCCGACATGGTGGACGCGACGGAATGGAGCCATGAGAGAATGGTTGACGATGTCGCCCAATTCCTCAAGGAACGGACAGTCGCGCGGGAGTAGCGCTGAAAGAAAACAACGCCATGCCGCCAGTTTCCCGTAAGGCCGACCCGATCATCGAAGCCCCGGCCGACGTCGATCTGGGGGTGCTGAAGGACGTCATCGGCTTCCGCATCCGGCGCATCCAGAATCACCTGTCGCGGTCCTTCATCGACCGGATCAACCGCAAGGAAATCCGACCCGGCGTGTTCAGCGCGCTCGCCCTGATCGCCGCCAATCCGGGCCTGTCCCAGACGACGCTGGCGCGCGAGATCGGCTTCGACAAGGCCACGGTGGTGGCGCTGCTCGACAGCCTGGAGCGGCTGGGCTGGGCGCAGCGCAAGCGGTCCACGGAGGATCGTCGTCGCCACTCGCTCTACGTCACCCCGCTCGGGGAAACCTCCCTGGAGGAGCTGCGCGAGGTGGCGGTGGTCAACGAGGCCAAGATCCACGTCGCCCTCGACAAGGACGAACGCGCCCAACTGTTCGGCCTGCTGGACAAGCTCTACGTCGCCTGCTTCGCCGACGAGGAGATTTAGCCAATCGCCGTCATCCCGGCCGCAGCGTAGCGGAGAGCCGGGACCCAGGGGCGGTGCGTGCGGTCCCTAGGAAGCGTTGACATTCATCGGGTCCATATGACGACGGCGGCGAGGTGGACCCTGGATAGGTAGGCCCTAGCGGTCTGCTCGTAGCGGGTGGCGAT
>JAYVDG010000361.1:0-5075 GCA_043749525.1 Phenylobacterium sp. | reverse complement strand
GCGACCTGGCCGACTGGAAGCGAGACCTGCTGTGCGACCCGCAAACCAGCGGCGGCCTGCTGATCGCCGTCGATCCCGCTGCGGTGGAAAGCGTCATGGCGCTGGTGAAGGGCGCGGGCTTCGGCCTCGCCACCGTGGTGGGACGGCTGGGCGCGCGCGCACGCCAGCCGCTGATCGTAGGTGTCTAGGGAGCCGTCCATGGCAAGGAAGCTGAGCGGTGTGATCTTCGACGCCGACGGGGTGTTGCAGCATGCCGGGCCGTTCGGGACAGAGGATTGGGTGTGGAGCGCCCAGCAGCACCGCGACTTCGTCAGCGGCTTCTATGGCGCCGCCGCGCCGGAAGCCCTGGCCGATGTCGGCGCTTTCACCGCCGCCTGCGTGGGCGCCCTGGCCGAGGCCGGCTGGCCGTACAGCGCGGCGACTTACCTGGAGCGCTGGGCGCAGGAGAACGTCATTCCCGACCCGGCCATGCTGGAGGACGTCCGGCGGCTGCGGGCCGCGGGCGTCGCCTGCTATCTCGGATCCAACCAGGACGCCTTCTGGGCCGCCCATGTGGAGACGACCCTGGGCTACGGCGCGTTGATGGACGGGCTGTTCATTTCCTGCCGCCTGGACGCCGCCAAGCCGCAGGCCGCCTTCTTCGAGGGCATGCTGGCGCAGATCCCCTTCCCGCGCGAGGAACTGATCTTCTTCGACGACAAGGCCGCCAACGTGGAGGCGGCGCTGGCCTGCGGCCTGGAGGCCCGGCTGTTCATCGACCGGACGCAGTACCTGAAGGACCTGGAAGACCTGTACGGCCTGGAGCCGTCCTAGCCCTCCGTCCGCACGCGCGCCACGGCGTCCAGCCAGCGGGCATATGCAGCTTCGCGGCCGTGGCCGTCCAGCTTGGGATCGTGGCGTTCAGTGGCGGGCCGCGCGGCTGCGGCATCCTCGACGGTGGCATAGACCCCCGCCCCCAGGCCCGCGAACAGAGCCGCCCCCAGGGCCGTGGTCTCCTGGTAGGTCGCCCGGCCCACCGGCACGCCGGTGAGGTCGGCCAAGCGCTGGCTGAACCACGACGAGCGCGACATGCCGCCGTCGATGCGGATCTCCACCGCCTCGCCGAAGGCGTTCGGAGCGTCGGCGCGCATGGCCTCCACCAGGTCCCGGGTCTGCAGCGCGCAGGCGTCGAAGGCGGCCTGGGAGATTTCCGCCAGCGTCGTGTCGCGGGTTAGGCCGAACAGAGCACCCCGCGCATCGGCGTCCCACCAGGGCGCGCCCAGGCCGGTGAAAGCCGGGACCATGACCACGCCATGGTCGGGCTTGGCGCTCTGGGCCAGGGCCTCGATGGCCGAGCCGCCGCCGGGCACATTGAGGCCCTCATTGACCCATTGCAGGGCCGCGCCTGCGATGAAGATCGAACCCTCCAGGGCGTAGGTCGTCTTGCCGTTCAGCCGGGCGGCCACCGTGGTCAGCAGCTTGGCGCGCGACAGGGGCGCGACCTCGCCGGTGTTGATCAGCATGAAGCAGCCGGTGCCGTAGGTGGCCTTCATCTCGCCGGGCTTGATACAGCCCTGCCCCATCAGGGCGGCCTGCTGGTCGCCGGCGACGCCACGGATCGGGATGGCGCGGCCCAGCAGGGCGGCGTCGGTCTCGCCATAGTCAGCCGCGCAGTCGCGGACGTCGGGCAACAGGGACGCAGGTACGTCCAGCAGGTCCATCATCTCATAGGACCAGCGTTGCTTCTTGATGTCGAACAGCAGGGTGCGCGAGGCGTTGGTGGCGTCGGTGGCGTGGACCCGTCCTCCCGTCAGCTTCCAAATCACCCAAGTGTCCATGGTGCCCACCAGCAGCTCGCCGGCCTGGGCCCTGGCCCGCGCGCCGGGGACATCCCCCAGCAGCCAAGCGATCTTGGTGCCCGAGAAATAGGGGTCCAGCAGCAGGCCGGTGATCTCAGTGACGCGGGCCTCGTGGCCGGTGCGGCGCAGCTGCTCGCAGGTGGCGGCCGTACGACGGTCCTGCCAGACGATGGCCCGGTGGATCGGTTCGCCGGTGGCCTTGTCCCAGATCACCACCGTCTCGCGCTGGTTGGTGATGCCGATGGCGGTGAGGTCCTCGATGGGCCGGCCGGACTTCTCGATGGCCTCCTTCATCACCGCCACGCTGGTGGCGAAAATCTCGTTGGCGTCGTGCTCCACCCAGCCGTCGGCCGGATAGAACTGCTCCAGCGGACGCCCGGCCTCGGCGAGCGCCCGACCCTGGGCGTCAAACAGAATGGCCCTGGTTGAGGTCGTCCCCTGGTCCAACGCCAGGATCAAAGGTTCGGCCATACGCCCCTCCCGCACTCAACAAGCTGCGCCATCGCGCCACATTTGTGGTTGCGAGGTTGTAACCATGTTTTCATACCGTCCGAGCAGAATTAGCCCGCAACGATTCCGAACAAGGAAACGGGTTTGAGCGTCGCCGCCAAGACAGAAGAGATCCTGGGTCTGGCCCGGAGCCGCGCGGTTCATGACCGCGAACGCCTGCTGCTGGCCATTGTCGACCTGTGCGACGCCGGTGAGGGCGCCGAAGCGGTGATGAGCTCCGGGCCCGTCCAGGCCCTGCTCTCCTCCATCTTCATGAGCCTGGTGGTGGAGGCCGAGCGCGACATCCGCAAACGGCTGGCCGAGAAACTGGCCACCGCCGCCTGGGCGCCCGCCGCCCTGATCAATGTGCTGGCCCTGGACGATATCGAGATCGCCCGGCCGATCATCTCTTCCAGCCCGGTGCTCCAGGACCCGGACCTGGTGCGCCTGCTCACCGAGGCCACCATCGAGCACCAGATCGAGGTGGCGCGCCGCCCCAATCTGGGCCCGCCGGTGATCACCTCCATCCTGCAGCAGAACGAACCGGCGGTGCTGACAGCGCTGGCCGGCAACCTCGCCGCCCAGATCGGCAACCCCGAACTGACCGCCCTGGTCCAGGCCTCACTCCGGATCGTGTCCCTGCGATCCCCCTGCGCCCACCATCCGGGTCTGACCGACGACCTGGCGCGCGAGCTCTATGTCTGGGTCGGCCAGGCCCTGCGCCAGGCGCTCACCGCCCGCTTCCGCCTCGACCCCGAGGCCATGGACGCCGCCATCGCCGAATCGGTGCGCGAGGCCCATGGCGGCATCGTCTCCGAGCATCCGGAACAGCAGGAAGTCTGGCAGCGCGAGGGCGAGAAGGAAGAGATGGAGCGCCGTCTACTGGCCAAGCTCGACATCGCCGGCCAGCTCCGGCCCGGCTACCTGCTACGCGCCCTGCGCGAGGCCAAGCTGTCCCTGTTCATTGGCGGCCTGGCGACGCTGGGCCGCTTCAATGCCGAGCACGTGCGCCGCTCCGTCGATTCGGACCGTCCCGAGCTGCTGGCCCTGGCCTGCGCCGCGGTCGGCATCGACCGTAGCGTCTTCCCCACCATCCTGGCCTTGGTCCGCGAGCTGAACGGCGGCAAGCCCGGCGGCGGCCAGGAGGGCGCACGCCGCGCCGTGGGGGCCTTTGGCCCCTTCGCGCCGGACATCGCCAACGCCGCCTTCCGCCAGGCGGCCGGCAGGGTTTGACAAGACCCGCGTTTCTCGCGCACCTCGCCCCATGTTCAAGGCTGAGCCATTCGTGACCCGCCTCGCCTTCCTGGCCAGCGACCGCCCCGAGGCCCAGGAGGCCCGCGTCGCCCTGATCGCCCGCTATGGCGAGGTCCCGTTGAACGAGGCCCAGGTGGTGGTGGCGCTGGGCGGCGACGGCTTCATGCTGGAAACCCTGCACGACCAGATGGGCGGCGGCCACAAGCCGATCTACGGGATGAACCGCGGCTCGGTCGGCTTCCTGATGAACGAGTACAGCGAGGACAGCCTGCTGGAGCGGATCAGCGTCGCCGAGAAGGCGGTGATCCACCCCCTGACCATGACCGCCGTCGATACCTACGGAAAGCCGCACAAGGCTTTGGCGATCAACGAGGTTTCGCTGCTGCGCCAGACGCGCCAGACCGCCAAGCTGCGCATCTCCATCGACGGCAAGGTGCGGCTGAACGAGCTCTCCTGCGACGGCGCCATGGTGGCGACGCCGGCGGGTTCGACGGCCTACAACCTCTCGGCCCACGGGCCGATCATCCCTCTGGACGCCAAGGTCTTGGCCCTGACGCCGATCAGCGCGTTCCGGCCCCGGCGCTGGCGCGGCGCTCTGCTAGCCCACACCGCCAAGGTCAGCTTCGAGATCCTGGAGGCCGACAAGCGGCCGGTCAGCGCCGTGGCCGACAATCTGGAGGTCCGCGACGTCCTGGAGGTCCACATCGCCGAGGACCGCGAGATCAGCATGTACATGCTGTTCGACGCCGGGCGCAGCCTCGAGGAACGCATGCTGGCCGAGCAGTTCGCGGTCTAGCTATGGCGGCGGCGGGCTCCCGCGCGACCATCTCGTCGCACCCCCGCCTCATTCGTTGTTAACGCCTACGATCTAGGTTTCTGTGGACGAAAGTGCAGGAGCCGAGTCGTGAGCCAAGAGAATTCCGGTCAGGTGATCCAGGTCCCCAACACGCTGCGCCTGAAGGTCGGCGGACGGTTCGGCGCCATCGATCCGGGCGCCATCGCCAAGGCCGAAGCCGCGCTGAAGAGCCTGTCGGGCAACTTCGCGCAGTGGCTCAACGACGAGGTCACCAAGCTCGAAGGCGCGCGCCAGCGCGTGAAGACCGAGGGCATGAGCCCCGAGACCATGGAATTCCTCTACCTGCGCGCCCATGACCTGAAGGGCCTGGGCACCACCTACGAATTCCCGCTGATCACCCGCATCGGCGCCTCGCTGTGCCGGCTGATCGACGACAAGGACAAGCGCATGCAGGCGCCGATCGCCCTGATCGACGCCCACATCGACGCCATCAAGGCCGCCGTCCGCGACGACATCAAGACCGACGACCATCCTGTGGGTAAGATCCTGATCGAAGCCCTGGAATCCAAGGTCCGCGAGACCGGGCTTTAAGCCTTTGAGTCCTTCTCCCCTTGCGGGACCTTTGCGTTACGGGCCTGGGGGGTTGATGAGCGCTGATTGTCGTTGCCGGTGGCGGCTGCTGGCCGCCCCGGAGGAGG
>JAYVDG010000360.1:0-5080 GCA_043749525.1 Phenylobacterium sp. | reverse complement strand
TCGCAGCGCCGGGAGAGTGACTACCAGGACCTGTCGCTGGAGATGATCAATCGGCTCGGCTACAGCTTCGACAACATCTCCGGCAACTACGCCCTGGCCAACCAGGTGGCCGACACCGCCCTGACGGCCTATCTGGCCGGCGGCTCGTCTGGCGATCCCGCCTAATGCGTCTCCGATCCCGGCCGCGGCGTGAACGTCTATCCCGCCCCCATCAAGTGCAACGACGACGCCTATTACGACGCCGCCGGCCTGCGCGACGACAACCTCTGGGCCCTGGCCGGCGAGACCCCGATCGGCGACCGGATCAATGTGAAGGCCACCGTCTACGGCCACACCAACAAGGGCCAGGGCAGCTGGTTCGCGCCGCTGAACCCCAGCCCGAACTTCGGCGTCCCCGGCGCCACCACCAACAATTCCTCGATCTCGTTCCGCACCACCGAATATTCGATCGACCGCAACGGCCTGGTGCTGAACGGCGACCTGACCCTGGGCGACCACCTGATCCGGCTGGGCGGCTGGTACGAGGACAACGACTTCGAGCAGGCGCGCCGCTACTACGGCCTGGACCGCGCCGCCCCGAACCGCAGCGCCCTCGACTTCCAGTCCAACCCCTACAAAACCCGCGGGCACTACGCCTTCAACACCAAGACCACCCAGTTCTCCCTGGAAGACACTTGGCGGGTCACCGACGCCCTGAAGGTCAACTTCGGCTTCAAGTCGCTGAAGGTGGAGAACAGCGCCAAGTTCCTCGACGGCTACGGCCCCCTGGTGAACTCAGGCTCGATCCAGTCGGAGGACAACTTCCTGCCCCAGGCCGGCTTCAACTGGGCCTTCAATGAGAACATTGAGTTCTTCGGTTCCTATACCGAGAACATGCGCGCCTTCGTCAGCGCCGCCACCGCCGGTCCGTTCTCCACGACCCAGGCCGGCTTCAACGCCATCAAGGGCAATCTGCAGCCGGAATCCTCCAAGACCATCGAGGCCGGCTGGCGCCTCCACCTCGAAGACGTCCAGGGCGTGATCGCCGCCTATCACGTGAAGTTCGACGATCGCCTGCTGGCCACCGCGGTAGGCGCCGGCGTCGCGGGTAACCCCGCGGTGCTGTCCAATGTCGGCAGCGTGACCACCAACGGCGTTGAGACCGCCGCCACCTGGTCGATCACCGACGCCGTCTCGCTGTTCGGCTCCTACGCCTACAACGACTCCACCTTCGACAGCGATGTCCACGACGGCTCAGGCGCCCTGGTGGCCCGCACAGGCGGCAAGCCCATCCCCGACACCCCCAAGTCGCTGGGCAACCTCTCCCTGGCCTATGAGCAGAACGGCTGGTCGGCGGCGTTGAGCGCCCACTACACCTCGCGGCGCTTCATCACCTATCTGAACGATCTCAGCGCCCCGGCCACCACGACGATCGACCTCTCCGCCGGCTACAAGTTCTCGGGCGAAGGTCTGCTGAACGGCCTGGAGATCCAGGCCAACATCACCAACCTGTTCGACAAGTCGTACATCGCCACGATCGGATCCAACGGCTTCGTCAATTCCGGCGACAGCCAGACCCTGTTGGCCGGCGCTCCGCGTCAGGCCTTCGTCACGGTCCGCAAGCAGTTCTAGACGACGGCGGCGCGCCGGTTTCCGCAGGGAGCCGGCGCGCCGAAGTCTGGAAGCGACCTAGCGCGGGCCGGCGTTGCAATTGGCGACGTCGGTGTCGCTCATCTTGTTTCCGCGGCTGGAGTAGGCGGCCAGCGGGCCCAGCACCGCGCGCACCTTGCGGCACTGCTTCATGAAGCTGTCGAGGCCGGGCACGTACTTGGAGACGCCGAGACAGGCGTCGCCCTCGCACTTCCACTCGACACTACTGATGATCTGGGTGGTGGGCGCGGTCACCGGGGTGACCAGCGTGGCCTGGGCGCGGAAGCCTTCGGCGGCGCTGGCGCCATTGGCGCAGAGCAGGGAAACCGCCAGGACGGCGGCTGAGAGAACCTTGGTTTGCATTGGAAGCTCCACGCGGGTAAAAAGGGCACGATCGGTTACTAAGTCTAAAACGGCACGATCGGTCACTTTTTGTCAAGTCGGGAGCTTGGCCATGGAAGGTCTGCTTTGAAGAAGGGCGAAGCCACCCGGGCGCGGATCATCGACGAGACCGGCCGTCAAGCCGCGATCAAGGGATTCGGCGCGGTCAGCCTGGGCGACGTCGCCGAGGCCGTGGGCCTGTCCAAGAGCGGCCTGTTCAAGCATTTCGATTCCAAGGAAGACATGGAGCTGGCGACCCTGGACTCCGGGTTCGACCGCTTCGTCGCCTTCGTCTGGGGTCCCGCCGACGACCTGCCGCCTGGACGTCCTCGGCTGGAGAGCGTCTTCGAGCGCTGGCTCGACTGGACCGAGGTGGAGAACGCCGCCGGCGGCTGCCTGATCATGGCCGCCAGCACCGAGCTGGACGATCAGCCCGGCCCCATGCGTGATCTGCTGCAAGCCCGCGTCCGCAAGTGGCGGCAGCGCCTGGCCGGCGAGATGAAGGCCCTGCGCGAACCGCCGATGAGCGACGCCGAGGCGCAAGGTGTGGTCTTCCAGATGAAGAGCTTCATCCTGGGCCATAGCGAACTGCGCCGTCTGTTAGACGACACCGGCGCGCGGGCCGCGGCCCGGTCGGCCTTCGACAGCCTGATGGACCGCGCGCAAAAGAGCTGACGGAACAATCCGCGCGTCTCATGCGTAGTGAAGGCGAAGGGCGATCCCCCGCGCCCTCCCCCGCATTTGTAAGGAGACCGCCATGCATAAGGACACCGTCAAGGGCGCTGCCAAGGACGCCGCTGGTTCCATCAAGGAAGCCGCCGGCAAGCTCACCGGCAACGAGCGCCTGGAAGCTGAAGGCGTCGCCGAGCGCGCCACCGGCAAGCTGCAAAAGGGCGTCGGCGAACTCAAGGACGCCGCCCGCACCGCCTTGAAGAACTAGGTCGGCATACTACCTAGAAGGACAGGTTCCACCGTCCCCTCCCCCCAGAAGCGGTGGAACAAATAGGCAGGGTCGCGCTCGATACGGGCGCGGCCCTCGTCATGTCTGGTCAACCGCAATTCGGCGCCCTCCAATGCCCGCAAAGGCGAGGGTGAGCATGAAGCGGGCGGCGGGACTGATTGCGGGCTTGGCGGCGGCCAGCGCGGCCCATGCGGCCGAGGATCCGGCCTTCGGGGGCGTTCAGGACCTTGGCCAGGCCATGGCCACGGAGTCCGCCACCTCGGAGAGCCTAACCGAGGCCTATCTCGCCCGTATCGAGGCCCTGGACCGCCAGGGGCCCAAGCTCAACAGCATCATCGCACTCAACCCCCACGCCCTGGCCGACGCACGCGCGCTGGACGCCGAACGCAAGGCCGGAAAACTCCGGGGACCTCTGCACGGCCTGCCCATTCTTCTGAAGGACAACATCGAGAGCGCCGACGATACCGCCACCACCGCGGGCTCGCTGGCCTTGAAGGACAACATCAGCAACCGCGACGCGCCGCTGGTGAAGCGCCTGACCGACGCGGGCGCGGTCATCCTCGGCAAGACCAACCTGTCGGAGTGGGCCAACTACCGCTCGTCCCATTCCATCAGCGGCTGGAGCGCCATGGGCGGCCTGGTGCGCAACCCCTACGCCCTGGACCGCAGCGCCTGCGGCTCCAGCGCCGGCTCCGGCGCGGCGGTGGCGGCGGGCCTGGCCCTGGCGGCCATCGGCACCGAGACCGACGGCTCCATCACCTGCCCAGCGGCCATGAACGGCATCGTCGGCCTCAAGCCCACCGTGGGCCTGGTCTCCCGCACACACATCGTCCCAATCTCGGCGAGCCAGGACACCGCGGGGCCTATGACCCGCAGCGTCGCCGACGCCGCCGCTGTGCTGACCGCCATCGCCGGATCCGACCCCGCCGACCCGGCGACGGCGGGCGCCGACAGCCACAAGACCGACTACCTGAAGGCCCTCGACGCCAAGGCGCTGAAGGGCGCCCGCATCGGCGTGATGCGCGCCACCGCCGGGCGTTCGCCCCAGACCGACCTCGTCTTTGAACAGGCCCTGGCCGCGCTCAAGGTGGCGGGCGCCGTGCTGGTGGAGGTGACCGCCCCGGACGGCAAGACGATTGACGACCTGGAGGACGTGGTGCTGCGGGTCGAGTTCAAGGCGGGCGTCAACGCCTACCTGGCCTCCACCTCGCCGGCCCAGGTGAAGAGCCGCACCTTGGCAGACCTGATCGCCTTCAACGCCGCCGAGCCGCGCGAGACCGTGCTGTTTGGCCAGGAGACTTTCGAGGCGGCGCAAGGCGCGCCCGGCCTCGACGACCCCGCCTATCTCAAGGCCAAGGCTGACGCCAAGCGCTTGGCCGGGCCCGAGGGTATCGACAAGCTGCTGAAGGACGCCAAGGTCGAGGTGCTGGTGGCGGAAAGCGGCGGCCCCACCTCGGTGGTGGATCGCGTCAATGGAGCCAAGTGGCTGGGCTCGGCGTCGAGCCTGCCGGCGGTGGCGGGCTATCCCCATCTCACCGTGCCCATGGGCTACGTCTCGGGCCTGCCAGTGGGGCTGTCCTTCATTGGAACCGCCTGGTCGGAGGCCCGTCTGCTGTCCCTGGGCTACGCCTTCGAGCAGGCGACCAAGGTCCGGCGCGCGCCCACCTTCCCCGCTTCGGTCAATGGCTCACCGGCCTTCGATCTTCAGTAGCCCGACGACTCCATCAGCGGCGGGCCGCTGGAATAGCCGCCCTGCGGATAGGCGGGCGGCTGCGGCGCGGGCCGGGGTCCGAACATCGGGCGACGCGGGGCCGGCGGCGGCGCATAGGCGCGCGGTTGCGGCATGCCGTCCCGCTGGAAGCCGCGCTCGTAGCCGTCCACTTCCCAGCCGTAGCGGCCCGAGGAGTCGAAGCCGGTCTCGTCGGTGATCGCCCGAGGCGCCTCGCTCATCGGCCGGCAATAGGCGCCGGGGGGCATGCGATAGCCGCAGCCTTGCGAGGAGTAGACGTAGTTGGGCTCGGTGATCGGCTCGACGCCGCGCTCATAGCTCATGCCCGAGCCGATGAAGCGGTTGCCGCCCACCTCGGGCCGGCCGCCCGAGAAGTAGGC
>JAYVDG010000359.1:0-5083 GCA_043749525.1 Phenylobacterium sp. | reverse complement strand
GACGGCGAGCTGATCGCGCGGGCCGCCGCCCAGCAGATCCTGCTGCCCAAGCGCTAGGAGGTGAGCCCCAGCCGCTTGCCCACCATGTTGTCCACCATCCGCCGGGGCAGATTGGCAATCATGAAGGTCATCACCGGGTTGGGGACGACGGTGTAGCGGACCTTGGGCTTGGCGGTGGTCAGAGCCTTGGCCACCGCCAATCCGATCACCTCAGGCGCCAGGCCGGCGGCCCCGCCCGCGGTCATGAAGGCGTGGACCTTCTGCAAGGCCGGATAGAAGGGGGTGTCGCGATAGGGCTCGATGTCTTCGGGCTTCGCCTTGCCCCAGATCGGCGTGGCCACGGCGCCGGGCGCCACCACGATGACGTCGATCCCGAACAGCATCAGCTCGCGGCGCAGGGATTCCGACAGGCCCTCCAGCGCGAACTTCGAGGCGTTGTAAGGGGCCATGAAGGGCGAGCCGTTCTTGCCCCCCACCGAGCTGATGTTGACGATCCGGCCCGAGGTTCCCGTCCCGCCGGCGTTCAGCAAGGGCGCGAAGGCCTGGGTGGTGGTCACCACCCCCGTCAGGTTGACCTCGATCTGCTGGCGGAAGTCGGCGATTGGCAGATGCAGCAGCGGCCCGGCCACGGCCACCCCGGCATTGTTCACCAGGCCCATCAGCGGCTCACCCGCCAGGGCGACCCGCACCTGCTCGGCGGCGGCGCGCACGGCGGCCTCGTCGGTGACGTCGAAGATCAGGGGTGTGAAGCGGTCGCCGAATTCCTGTTTCAGGCGGTCGGCGTCGGCGGCCTTCCGCACGCTGCCGAACACCCGAACGCCCTGGCCGGTGAGCACCTTGGTGATGCCCCAGCCGATGCCGGTGGAGACGCCCGTGACCACGACGCTTTTCATGATGCTTCCCCGCTTGCCTGGCTGCCCTGCCCGTCGATACCTAGGTGATGCTGCGCTGTTGTCGCCGCAAGGGAGAAGTTGAATGCCCACCGCCCACGTGAACGGCCTGGATATCTATTACGAGCAGGCGGGCTCTGGTCCGCCCCTGCTCTTCATCTCCGGAACCGGCGGCGACCTGCGCAACAAGCCCAACCAGTTCGACGGGCCGTTCCCGAAAGCCTTCGACATGATCTCCTACGACCAGCGGGGCCTGGGCCGGTCGGCCAAGCCCGACGTCGCCTACACCATGGCCGACTATGCCGACGACGCCTCGGCCCTGATGGGCGAGCTGGGGATCGAGAAGGCCCACGCGATCGGCGTCTCCTTCGGCGGCATGGTGGCCCAGGAACTGGTCCTGCGGCACCCGCACCGGGTGGACCGCCTGGTCCTGGCCTGCACCTCGCCGGGCGGGGCGGGCGGTGCCTCCTTCCCCTTCCACGAGATCGGTCACCTGCAGGGCGAGGCCCGCGCCAAGCATCTGACCCCCATCTCCGACACCCGTCGCGACGCCGCCTGGGCCGCCGCCAACCCCGACACCTACAAACAGATTGTCGCCATGAGCGCCGCCGACCCCTACGCCGACGAACCCGGCCATGAGATGGGCGCCCGGCGGCAGCTGGAGGCGCGCGCCCACCACGATACCTGGGACCGGCTGGACCAGATCGAGGCCCCGACCCTGATCGCCGCGGGCCGCTATGACGGGATCGCCCTGGCGGCGGCGCAGGAGAACCTGGCCAGCCGCATCAAGGGCGCCACCCTGCGCTTCTTCGAGGGCGGCCACCTGTTCATGATCCAGGACCGCACCGCGACGGCCACCATGATCAAGTTCCTGAACGGGGAAGCAGTCTAGATCGCGATTGTTTGGAGCGGGATTGACGCGAAAAACCGGTTCCCACTTTCTCGCATCCGGCTCTAGGCCGCGTGGAGCAGGGCTGACACCGCCGCAGCCACCTGGGTCACGTCGTAGGGCTTGCGGATGATGGGGGCGTCGAAGCCCAGCGGCGCGCCGCCGGTATCGCCGTAGCCGGTGGCGAAGACGAAGGGGATGCCGCGGGCCGCCAGGGCCTCGGCCACAGGATGCACCGACAGGCCGTTGAGGTTGGCGTCCAGCACCGCGGCGTCGATATGGCCGTCCAGCAGGGCCATGGCCTCCGCCAGTTCGTAGGCCGGCCCCACCACCTCGGCGCCGGCGTCGGAGAGACCGGTCTCCAGCTCCAGAGCCAGGAGCACCGCGTCCTCCACGATCAGTACCCGAGATCCGCGCAGGTCGGTGGGACGGTTGGTGGTCGGCGTGGTCTCGAACACCCGCACGGCCGGGGCGTCAGGGACGTTATCGGGGCGGTCAACCAGGGTCTGGGCCCCGGCGGTGAGCCGGACCCGCACACCGGCGGCGCGGAATTCAGGGACCACCTCACCGTTCAGCTCGCGCCCCGTCACCTGGGCCAGCAGGGTGGAGCCGAAGCCCTTGTGCCCAGGAACGCCCACCGGCGGGCCGCCGCTCTCGTTCCAGATCAGTTCGAATCCGCCATCCAGCAACCTGGTCCAGCGCACATCGACCCGGCCGGTGTCGGTGGAGAGCGCCCCGAACTTCACCGCATTGGTGGCCAGTTCGTGCAGGGCCAGGGACAGGGCGTTGGCGGCGCGCGGCGTCAGGAACAGCTCAGGTCCCTCCCAGCGGGTCTGGCCGGGCGCGATGCCGCCGAGCTCGGCGGCGGCCAGGTGGGCGATCCCCGCACCCCGCCAACGGGCGGCGGTCAGCAGCTCGTTGGCCGACCCCATGGATTTCAACCTGCCCGAGAAATTGGACAGGAAGCTTTCCAGCGAGGTTGTGCGCTTGGCGGTCTGGTAGGCGAGCGACTGGACTGCGGCGAGCACGTTCTTCACCCGGTGGTCCACTTCGGCCATCAGTGTCCGGCGCTGGTCTTCCTCGACACGGCTGTCGGTGATGTTCTGGATGACCCCGCAGATCGAGGTCATCTCGCCCTTGGCGTTCAGCACCTGGATGCCGGCGGCCCGCAACCAGGTGATCTCGCCGTTCGGCCCCGGACGCAGGCGATACTCGGCCTCGTAGCGGCCCTGCGTGCGCAGACCCTCCTGGATTTTCTCGCGCAGGGCGTCGCGGTCGTCGGGGTGCACGAGCTCCTGGATTTCCTCGGCGTCGCGGACCGGGGTTTCGCCCGGCAGCAGGCCGGTGATGGCCGCCATACGATCACTGACGACAAAGACCCCGCGGACGATGTCCCACTCGAACTCGCCCAGACGCGCAGCCTGGAGCGCGAGATCGAGGCGCTTGCGGTCCAGGTTCAGGCCGGTGGCCTTCTCGCTCATGGGCTGGAGCATAGATCGGTGTTTGCGCCGACGCGACAGGAACCATGGGTTGAGCCGTCGCTTTTGCGACACAATTAGCTCAAGCGGCGCCGCTTTGCGCGAAGGCCGGAACCGGCCTAAGATGGTCGGCGTTGAGACTGTGCTTCCCCATGTCCGCAAGGCTTTGCGGGGTCAGTCCTAATTTTCTGGAGATTCTTCAATGCCCGCGAACGCCGTCGAACGGACCGCCGAGGAAGCCAAGGCCGCCGCCAACTCCGTGGCCGAGGCCGCAACCCAGCTGGCCAGCCAGGCCGAACGCAGCTTCGCCGAAGCCGCCAAGCGCTTCGAAAAAGTCGTCGCCGAGGGTATGGAACAGGTGCGCGCCCAGAGCCGAACCTATGCCGACAACGCTGGCGAGCATCTGGACGAAGCCCAGCGCTATGTCGTCGAGCGCGTCCGCGAAAAGCCGCTGATGGCCGCCGGCACCGCGCTTGGCGTCGGCCTCCTGGTGGGTCTGTTGCTCGCCAGCGGCCGGAACCGTTGATCTTCAAGAAGGCGCTTCTCTACATCTCGGCCGCCTCCGCGCTCGCCGCGGCGGCGGTCGTTGTCGTCGTGGCCCTGGCCTTTGCGCTCTACGCCGCGGTCCTGCCTCTGGTCGGGCCCGCCTGGGCCGCCGCCTCAGTCGCTGGAGCGGCCGCGACGCTGATGGTCCTGTGCGCCCTGGTCCTGCTGATCAAGGTCAACCCGCCCAAGTTCGGCAAACAGCCTGAGGAGCGCGACGTGCTCACCCGGCTGATCGACCTTGCAAAGGACAAGCCCATCGTTGCGGCAAGCGCCATCATCGCCGGCGCCGCAGTGGCCCTGAAGAACCCCAAGATCGTCGCTACCCTGCTGGCGACGGCCATGGCGACGCGTCCGTCGAGCACGCCCAAGAAAAAGTAGCGAACCCGACACAGGGTTGAGGGGTTTCGGAAGGGACGGGCGCGTCGCGCCCTCCAAAATCCGGAACCCCACCATGTTCGAACTGCCGCCCTTGCCCTTCGATCTCGCCGCCCTTGAGCCGGTGATCTCCCGCGCCACGATGCATCTGCATCACGAAAAGCATCACCAGAAGTACATCACCACGCTCAACGAGCTGCTGGCCAAAGCCGGCGCGAGCCCCAAGAGTCTGGAAGCGGTGGTCCGCGACGCCTTCGGTGACGACAAGGCCAAGAAGCTCTTCAACAACGCTGCCCAGGCCTGGAACCACGCCTTCTTCTGGACCGCCATGAGCGCCCGCAAGCAGAAGCTGGAGGGCGCCCTCATCCAGGCCGTGGCCCGCGACTTCGGCGGCGTCGAAGCCCTGAAGGCCGCCTTCGTGAAGACCGGCAATGAGCACTTCGGCTCCGGCTGGGTCTGGCTGGCGGCGGAGGGTGACGCCCTGAAGGTGCTGGCCACCCACGACGCCGAGGACCTTCTGATCCACCGGGGTATGACGCCCCTGCTGGTCTGCGATCTCTGGGAGCACGCCTATTACCTGGACCACAAGAACGACCGCGAAGGCTTCCTGGCCGCCTGGTTCGACGCCCTGCCCAACTGGAGCTTCGCCGAGAGCCAGTACGCCGCCGCGCGCGGCGAGGGAAAGGCCTGGACCCACCCGGCGGCGATCGACTCACCCGCGGGAACGGCTGCGCTTAACGCACGTTCGAGCTAGGTACGCCAACCAACCGGAGCTTCCCCATGCTGAGCTGGGCCCTGACCTTCCTGGTGGTCGCCTTGATCGCCGGCCTCCTCGGCTTCACCTCCATCGCGGGCGCCGCGATGGGTGTCGCCAAGATCCTGTTCTTCGTCTTCCTGGTGCTGTT
>JAYVDG010000358.1:0-5123 GCA_043749525.1 Phenylobacterium sp. | reverse complement strand
CTGGCCCGCCTGGCGAGGCCCTTCGAGCAGGTGGAAAACCAGCACTCCAAGACCACCCAGGGGACGGGCCTGGGCCTGGCGCTGACCAAGTCGCTGGTTGAGATGCATGGCGGGGCGCTGGACATGCAGAGCGCGCCTGGCGAGGGCACGATGGTCAGCTTCTCCCTGCCGATCCGCCAGACCGGCGCGGCCCTGGCGGCGGTCGCGGCAGCCTAGGGGCGCGCGGGTCGCGGACCGTGCTCGCCGCGCTGTCGGCCGCCAGCCGGTCCGCTGCGGGCCAGGCCATTGGCCAGTTCGGCCCGCTCCGTCGGCGGCAGGGTGGCGGCGAAGGCGACGATCCGATCCTCCACGCCGCCGCGGGCGGTCATCTCCAGGGTCCGCGCCTCGGCCAGACGCTTGGAGACAGCCGGGCCATCCAGGGGTTCGCCGCCGAGATCGCTCCAGGCGTCCCGCCGAGCCTGGCGAGCCTCGCGCATCTGGCCCCCGACGCCACCGGCCTCGCCACGCAGCAGTTGGCGATAGGCGCGGCGGTGCTCCGCGGGCAGGTTATCGGCAGCGGTCCATAGCGGCTGGCGCGGGCGGTTGGCGGCCGGCGCCGCCTCGCGGAACCTGTGCGCCACCACGACACCGCCCACCACCGTGCCGATGATGAAGAGGTTGAGGGCGACCGACGCGATAAGGGCCAGGGTCAGGGCGCGTTGGCTGGGCATCAGGCGCCTTCGCTCGTCTCGGAGAGATCGTCATAGCCGGTCATGACCGCGCTCACCGCTTCGGACGCGTCGGTGGCTGAGGTGAGGTTTCCCGACAGGGCGACGCCGAAGGCCAGGCCCGCGGCGCAGGCCCCGGCCAGGCCCGCGCCGACACTCGCCCCCAGCAGCCAGGCCCGCAGGCCCCGGCGTGGCCGAGCGGGCGGCGCGGCGGCGATCACCGCCTCGTGCAATTCCTGGCGCACGCTCATCGGCGCCCAGGCGTCCAGAGCCGTGTCGAGGCGGGCGGCGTCGGCCAGGGCCTCGCGGGCGAAGTCCGGTTCGGCGGCCATCAGGACGGCGGCGGCCTCGCGCTCGTCGGCGGGCCAGCAGGCGACCGAGCCGCCATGGGCGTCGGCCAGTTCCAGGAAACGGTCTCGGGTCACGGCTGTCTCCTCATGGCGCCCTCATATCCGAAAGGGCCGCGCGCAGCGCCCGGCGGCCCCGCGACAGCAGGCTCTCCAGGGCGTCGACACTGACCCCCATGATCGCGGCGGCCTCGATATTGGTCATCTCCTGATAGTGGCACAGCGCCACCGCCTCCCGCTGCCGGTCCGGAAGGGCGGCCATGGCGGCGGCCACCCGGCGGCCCACATCGGCGGCCTCCAGGCCACGATCGGGCGCCGGTCCCTCGTCGGGCCGTTCGGGCGGCGTCTCGGTCGGGATTTCGCGGCGACGGCGCAGCCGGTCGTAGCACAGGTTGAGGGTCACCCGGTGCAGCCAGGTGTCGAAGCGCGCCGCGCCCGGCGTCCAGACCGGCGCCTGGCGCCAGGCGCGGATCATCGCCTCCTGGGCCACGTCCTCGGCCTCCGACAGCTCGCCCAGCATGCGGCCGGCCAGGGCCAGCAGGCGCGGCAGCTTGCGGGCCGCGAGCGCCCGCACCGCGGCGGGATCCCCCCGCGCCACGCGAGTCAGCAGCTCCTCGTCCGGATCGGCGTCCAAACCTGACCTCGCCCCAGGCGGCGGTGGTGGGCGGGCTATCCGCCACGGCCCCGGTTCTGGCGCATGGTGGCCAGTTCGTCCTTGCTAAGCCAGCTATCATGATTGGTGTCGCCGGCGTCGAAGCGGCGCTTGGACCCGGCCTCCAGTTCGGCGCGCGACAGGGCGCCGTCCTTGTTGGTGTCGCCCTTGCTCCACATCTCGGCGATACGGGCGGTGGCCTTGGCCCCGCCGAAGCGTGCGGCCATGTCCTCCATCGGCTTGCTCTCGGCCCTGGTGATCCTGCCGTCCTTGTCGGCGTCGAGCCGGCCCAGCATCCCGCCGGCCTGGACGGTTCTGTACTCGGCCCAAGTCACCTTGCCGTCGTGGTCGAGGTCCGGGTTGGGAGGGCCCATCTGGGCCTGGGCGGAACCGGCCATGGCCAGGAAGGCGGCGGGGATCAGGAAGCGCTTCATAGGATCCTTTCGACAGGCTCGCGGACCGTCAGGAGTTCAACGGGCCGACGGGCCATATCCGTCGCTCAAGTTTGCACAATGATGTCGTAGGCGTGACGCGCAGCGACGCGAGCGCGGGCCAGTTTGGCGCGCAAGGCCTTGAAGTCCTTCACGCCTCCGGCTCGGGCCAGCAGGGCCTTGAAGGCCTTGGGCTCCTCGCCTGGGTCCTCGCCGTCGGGCAGGGCAACCTTCAGGAGCTGGGTGAGGTTCTGCTGCAGCCGCCAGGCTTCCTGCAAGTCGGCGAGTGGCCCTTTGTCCGCCAGGCCGGCCGCGAGGACCGCGCCCAGAGCCTCGGCGGTGTTGGGCGACAGCGGGCCGCCGCCCGGCGCATGGACCAGTTGCAGGAATTGGGCGGCGAACTCGATGTCCACCAGACCGCCGGGGGAAAGCTTCAGGTCCCAGTCGCCCTTGGGCGGACGTTCCCGCTCCAGCAGCTGGCGCATCTCGCGGACGGCGGCGGCGGTCTTCCTGGCCTCGCGGGGCCGGCGCAGCGCGGCGTCGATCGCCTGGCCGGTGGCCTGGGCGAAGGCCGGCGAACTGGCCCAGACGACGCGCGCGCGAGTCAGGGCCAGCAACTCCCAGGTCTCGGCCTCGCGGTCATAATAGTCCTGGAAGGCGGCGAAGCTTACCGCCACTGGGCCCTTGGTGCCGGAGGGGCGCAGCTGCATGTCCACCTCGTAGAGCTCGCCTTCTCCCGTGGGGGTCGAGAGGGCGGCGATCAGGCGCTGGGTGAAGCGGCCGTAGAAGACGTCGGCGCTCCACTCCTTCACCGACGAGGCCGCCGTGGATTCGTCGGCGCGGTAGACGGTCATCAGGTCGAGGTCCGAGCCGGCGCTCATCTCCCGCGATCCGCACTTGCCCAGGGCCACCACGGCGACCTGGCCGGGGAAGGTCCCGCCCAGCCGCTCGGCCTCTGTGAGCGACACTGGGGCCAGGGTGTCGATGCACAGGTCACCCAGATCGGCGAAGGCGCGGCCGGCGATCTCGGCGCTGGCCGAGCCGCTCATCACCTGCACCCCGATGCGGAAGGCCTGCTCTCGGTGCACGCGACGCACGGCGTCCATGGCGCCCTCAAAACCGTCAGCGCGGGCCACGGCGGCGGCCATCACCCGGCGGTCCTCCGCGAGGGCGATGTCGGAGAAGAAGTCCCCGTCCAGCATGGCGTCGAGGGCCGCGGGCCGCCGGGCCAGGGTGTCGGCCAGGCGCGGGGCATAGGCCATCACCTGGACGATCAGCTCGAACAGCTGCGGCTGGGCCAGGAACAGGGACTGCAGCTGCACGCCGGACGACAGCTTGCCGAAGAAGTCGCTGAAGCGGTGGAAGGCCATGTCCGGCGCGCCGGTGGCGTTGGCCGCCTCCAGCAGGCGCGGCGCAAGCCTGGTGAACAGCTCCCGGCCCCGCTCGGTGCGGGTCGCGGAGATGTGGCCGTGGTGCCAGCCGCGGATGGTCTGCGAGACCTTGGCCGGCTGCGAGAAGCCCATGCGGGCCAGGGTTGCGAGGGTCTCCGGATCGTCGTCGACCCCGGTGAAGATCAGGCTGCCGAACCGCGAGGACAGCTGCTCCTCGTCGGGGAAAAGCTCGCCGTAGCGGCGGTTGACGGTCTTCAGGGTCTTCTCGATGGCGGTGTCGAAGGCCTTGAGCCTGGGGTAGCCGGCCAGGGCCGCGACCCGGTTTCGCTCGGTGTCGGACTCCGGGAGCTTGTGGGTCTGTTCGTCGGCCAGCATCTGGATGCGGTGCTCGATGGACCGCAGGACGCCATAGCCCTCGGTCAGCTCCTGGGCGGTCCTGGTGGCGACGTGGCCGGCGGCCTCCAGAGCGCGCAGCGCGCCGAGGGTGCGGGGCGAGCGGAGGTCGGCGTGGCGGCCGCCCAGGATCAGCTGCTGGGTCTGGACGTAGAACTCGATCTCGCGGATGCCGCCGCGCCCCAGCTTGAGGTCCATCCCCTTGGCCTGCAGGCGGTCGTCGACCTTGTGGACGTGGATCTGGCGCTTGATGGAGTGGATGTCGGCGATGGCGGCGAAGTCGAGGTTCTTGCGCCAGATGAAGGGGGTCAGTTCGGACAGGAAGGCCCGGCCGCGGGGGACGTCGCCGGCGCAGGCGCGGGCCTTGATGAAGGCCGCCCGCTCCCAGTTCTGGCCGACGCTCTCGTAGTAGTCCATGGCCGCGGCGACCGGCACGGCCAGTGGCGTCGAGGATGGGTCGGGGCGCAGGCGCAGGTCGGTGCGGAACACGTAGCCGTCGCCGGTCTTGTCCTGCATCAGATCGGCCAGCCTGTTGGTCAGGCGGACCGCGAAGCCTTGGGATTCCACGCCTTGCGCCAGCGGCAGGGCGTCCGGCTCGTAGAAGACCGAGATGTCTATGTCGCTGGAATAGTTGAGTTCGTAGGCGCCGTGCTTGCCCATGGCGATGCAGAAGTAGCCGGGGACGGGACCGTCCGGCCCCTCCCCCACGGCGGTCTGACGACCGGCCTCGACCTCGCCGCGGGCGGCGACGGTGAGCGCCGTGGTGAGGGCCGCGTCGGCGAACCGGGTCAGGGCGCCGGTCACCGCGTCGAGGTCCCAGACCCCGCCCAGGTCGGCCAGGGCGATCAGCAGGTGGGCCTCGGCCTTGAGCTTGCGCAGGCCCACCTTGGCGGCCTCGTAGCTGGCGTCGGCCAGGGCCGCGGTGCGGGCCAGGACGCCCTCGAAGCGGTGGTCGGGATCGGCCTCCAGCAGGTCGCGCAGGCGGGGCAGGTCGCGGCGGGCCAGGCTGGTGAGGTAGGGGGAGGCGCCGAAGACCGGGGCCAGAGCGGGCCAGGCCTGGGCCAGCAGGTCGGTCCAGCCGCCCTCCTCGGCGGCGGCGGCCACGACGGTGTGGAAGCGCTCGGCGGCCTTGGGGTCGGCGACGGGGCCGCAGGGTTTGAGAACCTCGATCAGGCGAGTCATCCGCACATTGTCGGTGGCCA
>JAYVDG010000357.1:0-5155 GCA_043749525.1 Phenylobacterium sp. | reverse complement strand
TGGACGTCTCGATCCGCGCCCAGATCATCGACCTGCTGATCCAGCTGCAGAAGGAGATGGGCCTGGCGATGATCTTCATCAGCCACGACCTGGCGGTGGTCCGCCAGATCAGCCACCGGGTGATGGTGCTCTATCTAGGCCGGGTGATGGAGCAGGCCGAGCGCGATCAGCTCTACGCCCACCCCCACCACCCCTACACCAAGGCCCTGCTGTCGGCCGCCCCGATCCCCGACCCGGTCCGCGAGCGGTCGCGCAAGCGGCTGAAGCTGGTGGGGGAGCCGCCGAGCCCCATGGACCCGCGCAGCGCCCTGCGCTTCCTGCCCTCGCGCCTGTCGGCCGACCCCCTGGGTCAGGTCTATGTGCCCGAACTGAAGGAGGTCGCCCCCGGCCACCTGGTCTCGGAATTCGACCCGCCCTCCGAAGTGGCCTAGGAGCGTGGCAGCCTGAAGTGGGAACCGGTTCAGGCGACCGTCACGCGAACCAGAAAGAATCCTTCCGGCGATCATGACCTCGAAGATCACGCCCATCCTGATGTCCGGCGGCGCGGGGACGCGCCTGTGGCCCCTTTCGCGGCAGGCCAAGCCCAAGCAGTTCCACCGCCTGGGCGGCGCGGAGACCCTGATCCAGGCCACCGCCCTGCGGGTGACGGGACCGATGTTCAATCCGCCCATCGTGGTCTGCGCCGCGGGCCATGCCGACCTCACGCGGGCGCAGCTGGCTGAGGTGGGGATCACGGCCCGCGCCCTCATCGCAGAGCCCGCGCCGCGTAATACGGCCGCCGCCTCCGTCGCTGCGGCAGCCGTGGCCGCCGAGATCGACCCGGACGGGGTCTTCATCCTGCTGCACGCCGACAACCTGGTCTCCGACGTGCCGGCCATGCATCGCGCCATCGAGGCCGGGCGCGCGGCGGCGCAGAGCGGCGAGGTGGTGATCTTCAGCCTCAAGCCGACCGGACCTGAGACC
Source organism: Phenylobacterium sp. (assembly GCA_043749525.1). Classification (GTDB taxonomy): domain Bacteria; phylum Pseudomonadota; class Alphaproteobacteria; order Caulobacterales; family Caulobacteraceae; genus Phenylobacterium. The sequence continues at coordinate 4,192 of JAYVDG010000357.1, read as the reverse complement.
ATCTACGGCTATATCCGCGCTGGGGGCCCCGCAGGCCCGGTGCGCAAGGTCGCCCAGTTCGTGGAGAAGCCGGACCTGGAGACGGCGAAGGTCTTCGTCGCCGATCCCGACTACGGCTGGAACGCCGGCATGTTCATGTTCAGCGCCGCCGCCTTCCTCGACGAATGCCGCCGCCTGGCGCCCGCCATCAGCGCCGCCGCCGAGCTGGCCGTGGCCAAGGCTGAGCGGCCCGGGGACGTGATCGCGCTTTCCCCCGACTTCCTCACCGCGCCGTCGGAAGCCATCGACACCGCCATCATGGAGAAGACCGACCGCGCCAGCGTGGTGGGCGCCGACATCGGCTGGAGCGACGTGGGCAACTGGCATGCGCTGTGGGAGGGCTCCGCTCGCGACAGCGACGGCAACGCCTTGGACGGCGACGCCATCGCGGTGGACGCGCGGGGCAACCTCGCGCGCACCGACGGTCACGTCGTGGTGCTGGCCGGCGTCGAGGACCTGGTGGTGGTGGTGGAGAACGGGGTGGTCCTGGTCACCCGCCGTAACTCGACATCCTCGGTCAAGGCGGCTGTGGACGCCCTGAAGCGCCAGGGTCGCGGCGAACTCCTGTAATCTCAGGTTGAGTTCATGCGCCCCGCAGAAGTTGCATTCGGGCGATTCCGGCAACTTCGCGGAAAGACTTCTTGGTTAAGGTCGCCGTCCTGACTGTCGCGTTTCGCCGCCGGGGATAGCCGCCTTGCAGATCGAAGTCCTTCGTCCGCAGGACATGACGGCGCAGCGCGTGGCGCGCTGGGCGGAGCTGCAGGCCGGCGACATCACGCTCGACTCGCCCTTCCTGTCCCCCGGCTGGGCCCGCACCCTCGAGAGCGTGCAGCGCCAGACCTCTCGCCAGATTCGCGTCGCCGTCGCCATCCAGGACGGCCGCGACGTCGCCTTCCTGGCGGTCCGTGTCGGCCACCTCACCGCCATGCCGGTGGGGGCGCCGATGTGCGACTACCAGGGCCTGGTGGCCGAGCCGGGCGTGACGATCGACGTGCGCAAGATGGTCCAGGCCCTGGGCGTCCAGCGCTACGACTTCTGCCACATGATCGAGGATCAGGCGGAGTTCGCGCCCTTCGCGCGGGGCCGCCAGCTGTCCCACGTGGTGGATATCGAAGTGGGCTACGAGGCCTATGAAGCCGCCCGCCGCGAAGCCGGGACCTCGGTGCTGAAGGATAGCGACAAGAAGCGCCGCAAGGTCGAGCGCGAGGTCGGCCCGGCCACCTTCACCGCCTTCTCCCGCAGCCAGGCCGATTTCGACCAGCTGGTGGCCTGGAAGCGCGCCCAGCTCGCCGCCACCGGCCAGACCGACATCTTCGACGCCGGTTGGACCCTGCGCCTCATGCAGGACCTGTTCGAGCGCCGCGACCCCGACTTCGGGGCGGGCCTGTTCACCCTGCACTTCGGCGACCGCCTGGCGGCGGTCCACCTGCACCTGCACGGCAGGAAGACCGTGCACGGCTGGCTGATCGCCCACGATCCGGAATTCGAGCGCTATTCGCCGGGCATCCTGCTATTCCAGGAAATCCTGCGCTGGATGGACGCTACGCGCTACTCACGCCTCGACCTGGGTCCCGGCGACTACAGGTTCAAGCGCGAGCTGGCCAATACCGGCGTGTGGGTGACCCACGGCTTCGTCGGCGGAGTCGCGCCGGCGGCCCTGGTCCGCCACGCCGCCTATGGCGTCCGCCGCGCCGCCGAGGCCCTGCCGCTGGGCAAGATGTCGGAGCTGCCCGGCAAGGCGATGCGCCGCGTGGACGTCTTACGCGGTTTGCGCTGACGCCGTCGCGCCGTTAGAGGTGGCGTCCTTTCAACCCCTGGCCTGATCATGACCCTGTCCATCGACGATATCCGCGCGGCTGCCGAGCGGCTGAAGGGGCGCATCGAGCGCACCCCTTGCCGACACTCGAAGACGCTGTCGGAGATTACCGGGGCCGAGGTCTGGGTGAAGTTCGAAAACCTGCAGTTCACCGCGGCCTACAAGGAGCGCGGGGCGCTCAACACCCTGCTGCAACTCAACGACAACGAGGCCAAGCGCGGTGTGATCGCCGCGTCCGCCGGCAATCACAGCCAGGGCCTAGCCTATCACGCCGCGCGGCTGGGCATCCCCGTGACCATCGTCATGCCCCGCAACACCCCCTTCGTGAAGGTGCAGCAGACGAGGGCCTTCGGGGCCGAGGTGGTGTTGGACGGCGAGACCTATGATGACAGCGCCGCCCTGGCCAAGACGCTGTGCGCCGAGCGGGAGCTGGTCTTCGTCCACCCCTTCAACGACGTGAAGGTGATGGCCGGCCAGGGCACCGTGGCCCTGGAGATGTTTGAGGACGTGCCGGACCTGGAGGTCCTGCCCATCCCCATCGGCGGCGGCGGGCTGATCGCCGGCTGCGCCACCGTGGCCAAGTCGCTGAATCCCAAGGTGCAGATCTACGGCGTCGAGCCGGCTATGTACCCCTCCTTCACGGCCAAGATGCGCGGCGTCGGCGCGGCCAGCGGCGGGGCGACCATCGCCGAGGGCATCGCGGTCAAGAGCGTCGGCGACGAGAGCTATTCCATCGCCAGGCCGCTGATCGACGACGTGCTGCTGATCGAGGAGCCCTATTTCGAGCGGGCCATCGCGCTCTACTGCAATGTCGAAAAGACGGTGGTGGAGGGCGCCGGCGCGGCTTCGCTGGCCGCCCTGCTGGCCTATCCGGAAAAATTCCGCGGCAAGAAGGTCGGGCTGATCATCACCGGCGGCAATATCGACACCCGCCTGCTGGCCTCGGTGCTGACCCGCGAACTGGTGCGTGAGCAGCGGCTGGTGTCCCTGCGCATTGTCGGCGACGACCGGCCGGGCCTGCTGGGCACCGTCTCTGTGCTGATCGGCAAGATGGGGGCCAATATTGTCGAGGTGGCGCACAACCGCCTGGCCCTGGACGTGCCCGCCAAGGGCGCGGAGTTCGACATCATGATCGAGACCCGCGACGCCCAGCACACCCAGGAAATCATGGACGCCCTGCGCGAGAGCGGCTACCCGCCCCGCGCGGTTTAAGGAAGTTGCAGATGAAGCGTCTCGTTCTCGCCCTGGCCCTTGTCATGCTGGCCGCCTGCGGTCCGACCAAGAAGGCTGTCGACAACCTGGCCGCCGCCAAGACCTTCCTGGCGACCAACGCCAAGGCGGCGGGCGTCGTCACCCTGCCGTCGGGTCTGCAGTACAAGATCGTCCAGTCGGGGCCGGCCACTGGCCAAAAGCCCCACAAGGGCGACGAGGTGAAGGTCCACTACGAAGGCAAGCTGCTGGACGGCAAGGTCTTCGATAGCTCCTACGAGCGCGGCGCCCCGGCCGCCATGCCAATCGACGCCCTGATCCCCGCCTGGATCGAGGCCCTGCAGCTGATGCGTCCCGGCGATGTCTGGATGCTCTATGTGCCGCCGGAACTGGGCTACGGCGAGGAGGGCGCGGGCGGCGGCGAAATCCCCGGCAACAGCCTGCTGATCTTCAAGATCGAACTGATCGGCGTCCTGCCGGGGCCGGGCTCGGTCGGCCAGGGCTAACTGAACAAGTGCGTCCGGGTGTCGGGGTTCTCCCGGCGCCACATGACGTTGTCCAGGAAGAAGTGGTGGATGTTGATGAAGATCCACACCGCAAACAGGCAGGCCGTGGTCCCGAACACCGCGTGGTCGTAGGGGATCACGCTGTCCATCAGATTGGGCAGGCCCCAGAATCCGATGAAGCCCAGGGCCAGGCCTGACGCCACGAACACCGCCATCCCTCGCCGCCAGTTTCCCGGCTTGGCGCGCTCCACACCGCCCTGATAACGCCAGACCACCGCCAGGTACTGCAGGGAGTGGAAGGCCGGGATCACCAGCAGCCAAAGCGGGTTGATCCGCATGAAGACCAGCCAGGTGTAGAGGCTGACCGCGTAGGCCACGGCCCCGTTCCAGGGCAGGCTCTTCCAGGCCCGGCCCATCACCAAGAGCGTCATCGCCGTGGTGAGCGCCGCGGCCAGCCCCGCAGCCATCAGCACCGGCGCCGGCACGGGCAGGGCGTAGTAGTCCAGGCCCCAGAGGTGGCTCACCTTCACCTGGTGGTTGGCGTTGAGCCAGGAGAAGACCCAGACCCCATAGGCGTTCACCAGGAACACCTTCTTCTGGATCGCGCTGAAGAAGCTCTTCT
>JAYVDG010000356.1:0-5161 GCA_043749525.1 Phenylobacterium sp. | reverse complement strand
GCCCGACAGGGTCGAGGGTCCGTAGAAGGCGACGATGTAGTAGAGGAAGGCCCATTGGCCGATGACCGCGGCGATGAACCAGAAACCGGCAGATGCCTTCAGGGCGCGGTCGGCCAGTGCGCCTCGCGGGCCGGGACTGATCGAAAGGGTCATGCCACACGCTTGCAACTTGGCTTTGTCGCGCCGGGACCTAGCCTAGGGGCGGTGCGTCGGAGGGCCATGACGCGGGGCGACAAAGACATGATCGCAGGTTGCACGGATGCCTGAGTTTACGGTGGGAGCAGGGTTCGCGCGGGGACTGGCAGGCTTCGCCGCGGCCAAGGGCGCGGACGAGGCCGTGCTGCTGGCGCGCGCCGGGATCGATCGCCTGGCGCTGCTGGACCAGGATGCCCGCCTGCCGTTCTCGAGCTATGTCGCCCTGATGCGGGCCGGGCAGGCGCTGACCGGCGACCCGGCGCTCGGCCTGCACTTCGGCGAGCGGGTGGGCATCGCCGAGGTGTCCATCATCGGCCTGCTGGGCCAGGCGTCGGAGAACATGCTGGAGGCCTTCGCCCAGTTGAACCGATATGTGCGCCTGATCGTCGAGACCGACAACGGCGGCGACGCTGACCGCTTCCGTTTCGCGATGGAGCGAGGCGGGCTGTGGATGGTGGACAACCGGCGCGGGGCCGAGACCTTCCCCGAACTCACCGAAAGCGCCTTCGCCCAGCTGGTGTGCAGCGCGCGCCGCGCCAGCGGCCTGCTGGTGGTCAGGGCGGTGCATCTCACCTATCGCGACCCCGGCTACGCCGCCGAGTATGAGCGGATCTTCCAGGCGCCGGTGGTGTTCGGCAGCGACTGGAACGCGATGCAGATCGACCCGAAGCTGCCGGACGCGCCGGTGGCCATGCTGCCGCGCTACGTGTTCGGGGTGCTGAGCGAACACGCCGACGCGCTGCTCAAGAGCCTGGAGACCTCACAGACGGTGCGAGGCCAGGTGGAGAGCCTGCTGATGCCGATCCTGCACACCGGCGAGGCCGGCATCGACCGCATCGCAAGCCGGATGGGGTTGAGCCGCCAGACCCTGTTCCGCCGACTGAAGGCCGAGGGGACGACCTTCGCCGCGGTGCTTGACGGCCTGCGCCATCGGCTGGCCCTGGACTATCTGGCCGGTCGCAAGGTGTCGGTGAACGAGACGGCCTATCTGGTGGGGTTCTCCGACCCGGCGGCCTTCTCCCGGGCCTTCAAGCGCTGGACGGGGATGAGCCCGAAGGCGGCGCGGGGCTAGCTCGCTCCCAGCCGCAGCAGCACTTCGCGGGGGATCTGGTGGTGGGCGATGACGGGGCGCTGGTCGCGCAGGCCGAGCGACTCGCGCTGGACGAAGAACATCCAGGTGGCGCGCGCCGCGGCCTTCAGCAGGACGTCGCGGGGCTCGGTCTGGTCCTCGCTGGCGTCGTAGGCGCGCAGGGCGGCCAGGGCTTTTTCCATCTTGCCGCCGATGCGGCCGAGGGCGGCGGCGGCCTCGCCGGCCATCTCGTGCTGCAGGACGTCGAAGCCGCTGTCGCGGGCGGATGGCGCGTTGCGCTTGCTGAACATGGGCGCTCCCACTGATCGTTCGATAGGAGACTAGCCAATCCCGAGCCGGGTTCGCCAGTTCCTTGTTAGGTCATCGAGGCCACGGCCGGCGCCGGAACCGGTGCGGCCGGACGCACGCCGCTGAGCGCCGGGATAATGTCCTCGACGCGGTCGACGGAGATCCAGCTATGCATGAACTCCGGAGGCGTCAGCCTGGCGCCCACCGTATGCTGGAACAGCGCATAGAGCGGCTCCCAGAAGCCGTTCGGGCTGTAGAAGACCACCGGCTTGGCGTGCAGGTCGAGGCGACGCCACGACAGAAGCTCGACGATCTCCTCCAGGGTGCCGATGCCGCCGGGCAGGACGATGAAGCTGTCGGAGCGGTCGAACATGATCTGCTTCCGCTCATGCATGGAGGAGACGACGATGGTCTCCACCACGTCCAGGCGACGTTCGCGGACCTTCAGGAAGTGGGGGATGATGCCCAGCACCTCGCCGCCGGCCTCGTGGGCGGCGATGGCGCAGGCGCCCATCAGGCCGACGCCGCCGCCGCCATAGATCAGCTTCAGCTTGGCGGCGGCCAGGTCACGGCCCAGCTGGGCCGCATCGGCCAGCAGCTGGGGATCGGCGAGATCGGACGAGCCGCAGAACACGCAGGCGCTCGAAAGGGGGGCGAGGTCTTGCCCCATGGGCGGTAAGCTCCGGAAAAGGACTCAAGGGTCGCGCTGCTGACAGTTTCTGGCGCGCGGGGTGGATTAGCTAGGGTCTGGGTGAGGGAGTTTCAAGCAAGCCGTGGTCCGTGTCCCGATTCCTATCGTCGCAGCCTTGCTGCTGAGCGGCTGCGAGGCGCAGGCGCCGCGCGTGCCCATCGCCCCCAAGAAGGAGCCCGCGGCCGAGGCCGGCTATGTCACCCCGCCCATGGTGACCCGCATTGAGACCACGGCGGCCGGCGTGATCCTGACGGGTTCGGCGCCGGCTGGCGCTCCCGTGCGGCTGGCCAGTCCGGACGGGGCGAGCCTCTCGTCGTCGGCGGACGGCAAGGGGATCTGGCGGCTGACCATGGCGCCGTCGCCGTCGCCGCGGCTGTTTGGCCTGTCCACCACCCAAGGCAAGCGCACCATCCAGGCCCAGGGCTATCTGCTGCTCACCCCGGAGGGCTTGGTCTATCAGCTGCGGGCCGGGGCCGGGGCGATCCGCATCGGCGCGGTGGCGGCGCCGGCCATCACCGCGTTCGACTTCGACCGCGAGGGGGCCGCCATGGTCTCGGGCGTGGCCCAGGCCGGGACGGCGATCACCGTGCGCGCCGATGGCCGTCAGAGCGCCGACGGCCGGGCCAGCGCCGGCGGCCGGTTCGCCATCTCGCTCACCCAGCCGCTGAGCCCCGGCGTCCACACCATCAAGATTTTCAACGACGGCGCCGAAAATTCGGCGACAATCGACACCTCGCGCGCCGCGCCCCTGGCGGAGGGGCCTTTTCGAAGCAGCAGCACGGCCGCGGGTTTGCGGGTGGACTGGATGACGCCGGGCGGCGGCGTGCAGTCCACAGTGATCACTCATTGAATTCAGATATTTAGGCGGAGCATTTTCCACGTGTCATTCATGAACGCCGGCGGCGTCCGGCGGTTCGCAACCCCCGGGGCGGTCTCGGACCCGGCGGTGAAATTCAGTTTCTGGGCCTCCATGGCCGACCTCTGGCGGCTGGTGATGCGCTCGGGCGCGAAGGGCCTGGCCTGGCGGCTGCCGGTGTCGTTGGCCATGGTGTTCGTCGGCAAGCTGGCCGGCGTGACCGCTCCGGTGATGCTGGGCGACGCCATCAACACCCTGTCGCCGGCCGCCGGCTCGGCGGTGGCGATCGGGGCCGACTTCGTGGCCCTGGCCCTGGCCTTCGCGGCCCTTAGGCTGGTCTCGGCCTGCGCCCCCTATGTGCGCGACGCGGTGTTCACCACGGTCTCGCAGTCCACCATGGCCAAGGCGGCGGTGGAGACCTTCGCCCACGCGCTCGCCCTGTCGCTGGATTTCCACCAGTCCAAGCAGACCGGGATGCTGGCCCGCATCATCGACCGCGGCTCGCGCTCCACCGACTTCCTGATCCGCAGCGTGGTGTTCAACCTGGGCCCCACGGCCGTCGAGCTGGTGATGGCCCTTGTGGTCATGGTCCTGCGGCTGGACTGGCGGTTCGCCGCCACCACCTTCGCCACCATCGTCATCTACACCGTGGTGACCTTCCGCATCACCGACTGGCGCCTCAGCCACCGGCGCGAGCTGAACGAGGCCGACAGCCGCTCGGCGGGCCTCTCGGTGGACGCCATGATCAACTACGAGACGGTCAAGACCTTCGGGTCGGAGACCCGCACCGTCGCCCAGTACGAGGGGGCGATGGGCGACTACGTCGTGGCCTCGGTGAAGGCCAACACCTCGCTGTCGCTGCTGAACGGCATCCAGTCGGTGATCCTCAACATCGGCTTGGCGCTGATGACCGTGCTGGCCGGGCTGGAAGTCATCCAGGGCCGCATGCGCATTGGGGACGTGACCACGGCCATCCTGCTGCTGACCGGCATCTACCAGCCGCTGAACATGCTGGGCTTCAACTACCGGGAAATCCGCCAAGCCTTCATCGACATGGAGCAGATGGTCAGCCTGACGGCCCTGAAGCCCGACATCATCGACGCCGCTGACGCGGGCGACCTGCCGCCGTCGGCGGTGCATGGGGCCGACGTCGCGTTCGAGGGGGTGACCTTCCGGCATGACACGCGGTCGACCGGTTTGCGGGAGGTGAGCTTCCGCGCGCCGCCCGGCACCACCACGGCCATCGTCGGGCCCTCGGGCGCCGGCAAGACCACGGCGGTGCGCCTGGCCTTGCGGCTGATCGATCCGCAGGAGGGGCGGGTGACCCTGGACGGCATGGACCTGCGCCAGGTGAAGCAGGCCTCCCTGCGCCGGGCCGTGGCCTTGGTGCCGCAGGACGTCGCCCTGTTCAACGACACGGTCTATGCGAACATCGGCTTTGCGCGGCCGGATGCGACCCCCGACGAGGTGCGCAAGGCGGCCGAGGACGCCGAACTGGGGGCCTTCATCGACGGCCTGCCGGGCGGCATGTCCACCATGGTCGGCGAGCGCGGCCTGAAGCTGTCGGGCGGCGAGCGCCAGCGGGTGGGGATCGCGCGCGCCCTGCTGGCCAATCCCCGGGTGCTGATCCTCGACGAGGCCACCAGCGCGCTGGACGGCCCCACGGAGGCGGCGATCCAGGAGACCCTGCGCAAGGTGAAGGCCGGGCGCACGACGCTGGTCATCGCCCACCGCCTGTCGACCATCGTCGACGCCGACCAGATCCTGGTGCTGCGGCGCGGCCGGATCGTCGAGCGTGGAACCCATGCCGAGCTGCTGGCGCGCACCGGCGAGTACGCCGCGCTCTGGCGGCGCCAGACGCGGGAAACCTAGACCCTGTCCCGGCTGACCTGAATCAAGTCAGCCGGGAAAGAACAGGGTCGTCGTCCATATCTGGAGCCCTTCTCCTCCACTCAGGTTGAGCCAACCTGAGTGGGAAGGGCTCTAGCGGGCGGCGACCCCAGACCTTGGGACGCTCGCCGGCGTTGGCGGGCGTTTCCGT
>JAYVDG010000355.1:0-5165 GCA_043749525.1 Phenylobacterium sp. | reverse complement strand
GGGTGGCGTCCAGACCCGACAGGCTGGTGTCGGACAGAGCTCCGATCTGGGCGGCCGAGAGGGCGCCGATCTGGGTGGTGTCCAGGCTGGCCAGGCTGGTGGAGGACAAGGCCCCGATCTGGGCCGCCGACATCGCCCCGACCTGGGTCGAGGACAGTTCGTTGACGTCGGTGGTGTCCAGCGCCTTGACCTGGGTCGCCGAGAGCGCCTTGACCTGCGTCACGGTGATCGCCGCCACCTGAGTAGCGTTGAGGGCCGAGATATTGGTGGCCGTCAGGGCGCCGATCTGCGAGGGCGTCAGGGTGCCGATCTGGGTGTCGGCGAACTCGCCGATGTCGGTGGTCGATAGGCCCGCCAGCTGGCCGGGGGTCAGCGACTTCACCTGCGTGGTGGAGAGCGCCGCGGTCTGGGTGGCGTTCAGATTGGAGACATTGGTCGCCGTCAGCGAGGCCAGTTGCGTGCCGCCCAGCGCGCCGACCTGGGTGGAGGTCAGTTCGCCGATGTCGGTGGAGGTCAGGGCCGAAAGCTGGGTGGTCGCCAGACCCTTCACCTGGGTCGTGGAGAGCGCCGCGGTCTGGGTGGCGTCGAGGCTGGATACGTTGGTCGTGCTCAGGGCCCCGATCTGGGCAGCCGACAGCGCCCCGATCTGGGTCGAGGTCAGTTCACCGAAGTCGGTGGTGGAGAGGCCTTTCACCTGGGTGGTGGTCAGGCCGCCGATCTGGGTCGTCGAGAGCAGCGCCGTCTGGGTGGCGTCCAGGGCCGAGAGGCTGGCGCTGGAGAGCGAGCCGATCTGGGCCGAGGTCAGGGCCGCAATCTGGGTCGCGTCGATGGCCGCCAGGTTGGTGGAGGAAAGCGCGCTGATCTGACTGGTGGTCAGGGCGGCGATCTGGTCCCCGGAGAAGTTGCCGATGTCGGTGGTGTCCAGACCCTTCAGCTGGGTCGTGGTCAGCGCTTTCACCTGGGTGGTGGAGAGGGCCGCGGTCTGGGTGGCGTTCAAGGCCGAGATGTTGGTGGCCGTCAGCGCCGCGATCTGGCCGTTGGACAGGGCTCCGACCTGGGTGGCGGTGAACTCGCCGATGTCGGTGGCCGAGAGCGCGCTGAGCTGGGTCGTCGCCAGACCCTTGACCTGGGTTGTCGAGAGCGACGCGACCTGGGTGGCGTTCAGAGACGAGATGTTGGTGGAGGTCAGGGCGGACAGTTGATTGGCGCTGAGCGCGCCGATCTGGGTCGAGGTCAGTTCACCAAAGTCGGTGGTGGACAGCGCCTTCATCTGGCTGGTGGTGAGGCCGCCCACCTGGGTGATGGTCAGGCCGCCGATCTGGGTTGCGTCGAGGCCCGACAGGCTGGTGTCAGACAGAGCGCCGATCTGGGCGGCCGAGAGGGCGCCGAGCTGGGTGGTGTCTAGGCTGGCCAGGCTGGTGGAGGACAGGGCTCCGATCTGCGCCGCCGACATCGCCCCGACCTGGGTCGAGGACAGTTCGTTGACGTCGGTGGTGTCCAGCGCCTTGATCTGGGTCGCCGAGAGCGCCTTGACCTGCGTCACGGTGATCGCCGCCACCTGAGTGGCGTTAAGGGCCGAGATGTTGGTCGCGGTCAGGGCGCCGATCTGGCTGGGCGTCAGGGCGCCGACCTGGTCGGCCGAGATTTCGCCGATGTCGGTGGTCGACAGGCCCGCCAACTGGCCGGTGGTCAGCGACTTCACCTGAGTGGTGGAGATCGCCGCGACCTGGGTGGCGTTCAGGTTCGAGACATTGGTCGCCGTCAGCGAGGCCAGTTGGGCGCCGCCCAGGGCGCCGACCTGGGTGGAGGTCAGTTCGCCGATGCCCGTCGACGTCAGGGCCGAGAGCTGGGTCGTCGCAAGGCCCTTGATCTGGGTCGTGGACAGGCTCGCCGTCTGGGTCGCGTCGAGGCTGGAGAGGTTCGTGGTGCTCAGGGCGCCGATCTGGGCCGCCGACAGCGCGCCGATCTGGGTCGAGGTCAGTTCACCGAAGTCGGTCGTGGAGAGGCCCTTCACCTGGGTCGTGGTCAGACCGCCCACCTGGGTCGTGCTGAGGCCGGCGATCTGCGTGGCGTCCAGACCCGAGAGGCTGGTGGACGACAGAGCCCCGATCTGGGCCGCCGAGAGGGCGCCGATCTGGGTGGTGTTGAGGCTGGCCAGGCTGGTGGAGGAGAGCGACCCGATCTGAGCCGCAGACATCGCCCCGACCTGATCGGCCGAAAGTTCGCCGATATCGGTGGTGTCCAGCGCCTTGAGCTGGGTGGAAGTCAGCCCTTTGATCTGGGTGGTGGTGATCGCCGCCACCTGGGTGCCATTCAAAGCCGAGAGGTTCGTCGCGGTCAGCGAGGCCAGTTGGGTATTGGTCAGGGCGCCGATCTGGGTGTCGGCGAACTCTCCGACGTCGGTGGTGCTCAGACCCGCCAGCTGGCCGGTGGTCAGCGACTTCACCTGGGTCGTGGAGAGGGCTCCGACCTGGGTGGCGTTCATCGCCGAGATGTTGGTGGCCGTCAGCGCAGCCAGTTGCGTCCCGCCGAGCGCGCCGACCTGGGTGGTGGTCAGTTCGCCAATATCGGTGGTGGTGAGGCCCGACAGCTGGGTGGTCGCCAAGCCCTTGACCTGGGTCGTCGTCAGGGCGGCCGTCTGGGTCGCGTCGAGCGACGAGATGTTGGTGGAGGACAGCGCGCCCAGCTGGGCGGCCGACAGGGCGCCGATCTGGGTCGAGGTCAGATCACCGAAGTCGGTGGTGGAGAACGCCTTCAGTTGGGTCGTGGTCAGGCCACCGACCTGGGTGGTGCTCAGCGAGCCCGTCTGGGTGGCGTCGAGGGTCGAGAGGCTGGTGGAGGACAGGGCCCCGATCTGAGCCGCCGTCAGGGCGCCCAGCTGCGTGGAGTCCAGCGAGCCGATATTGGTGGAGGACAGGGCGGCGATCTGGGTCGTGGCCAGGGCGGCGATCTGGTCGCCGGAGAAGTCGCCGATGTCAGTGGTGTCGAGCCCCTTCAGCTGGGTCGCCGACAGCGCCTTCACCTGCGTGGTGGACAGCGCGGCTGTCTGGGTGGCGTTCAGGGTCGAGATGTGGGTGGCGGTCAGGGCGCCGATCTGCGCGTTGCTCAGGGCGCCGATCTGGGTCGCGGTGAACTCACCGATGTCGGTGGTGGAGAGCGCGCTGAGCTGGGTGGTGGCCAGGCCCTTGACCTGGGTCGTGGACAGACCAGCCACCTGGGTGGCGTTCAGAGCCGACAGGTTGGTCGCGCTCAGCGAGGCCAGCTGATTGGCGCTAAGCGCGCCGATCTGGGTCGAGGTCAGCTCACCGAAGTCGGTGGTGGAGATCGCCTTGAGCTGGGTCGTGGTCAGACCACCGACCTGGGTGGTGGTCAGGGATGCAACCTGGGTGCTGTCGAGGCCCGACAGGCTGGTGCTGGACAGCGAGCCAATCTGAGCGGCCGACAGGGCGCCCAGCTGGGTGGAGTCCAGGCTGGCCAGGCTGGTGGAGGACAGGGCCCCAATCTGGGCCGCCGACATCGCGCCGACCTGGGTCGAGGACAGTTCGCCGACGTCGGTGGTGTCCAGCGCCTTGATCTGGCTTTCCGAGAGCGCCCGCACCTGCGTGACCGACAGCGCCGCAACCTGGGTGGCGTTAAGCGCCGAGATGTTGGTGGAGGTCAGGGAGCCGATTTGGGCCGCCGACAGGGCGCTGATCTGAGTGTCCTTCAGTTCACCGATGTCGGTCGTCGTCAGGCCCGCGAGCTGGCCCGTGGTCAGGCCCTTGACCTGGGTCGTGGAGAGCGCCGCCACCTGGGTGGCGTTCAGGGCCGAGACGGCGGTGGCCGTCAGCGAACCGAGCTGGCTGACCGAGAGGGCGCCGACCTGGGTGGTGGTCAGTTCGCCGATGTCGGTGGTGGTGAGGGACTTCAGCTGTGTGGTGGTGAGACCGCCGAGCTGGGTGGTGGTGAGCGCCGCCGTCTGGGTGGCGTCGAGGCCCGAGATGGCGGTCGACGAGAGCGAGCCCAACTGGGCCGCCGACAGGGAGCCGATCTGGGTCGAGGTCAGCTCGCCGAAGTCGGTGGTCGACAGGGACTTAAGCTGGGTCGTGGTCAGGCCGCTCACCTGGGTGGTGCTCAGCGAGCCCGTCTGGGTGGCGTCGAACGCCGAGAGACCGGCCGAGGTCAGGGCGCCAACCTGGGTGGCGGTCAGGGCGCTGACCTGGGTCGCGTTCAGGGCGCTGACCTGGGTCGTCGCGAGGGCGCCGATCTGGCTGGTGGTCAGGGCGCTGACCTGGGTCGAGGACAGCTCACCGACATCGGTGGTGCTGAGGCCCTTCAACTGGGTGGTCGTGAGGCCCTTGACCTGCGTGGCGCTGAGCGCGCCCACCTGGGTGGAGTCGAGGGCCGAGATGTTGGTGGCCGAAAGCGCTGCGACCTGACCGGCTGAGAGGGCGCCGACCTGGGTGGCGTCGAACTCGCCGATGTCGGTGGTGCTGAGGCCCGCGAGTTGGGTGGTCGTGACACCCTTGATCTGGGTGGCGGAGAGGACGGAGACCTGGGTGTCGTCCAGGCCCGAGAGGTTGGTGGCCGACAGCGCCCCGATCTGCGTCGAGCTGAGCACCGCGATGTGGGAGGTGTCGAGCGCGCCCAGTTGGGTGGAGGTGAGCGCCTTGACCTGCGGGGCGCTGAGAACCTGAAGCTGTTCGGTGTCGAAGACGACCGCGGTGTCGAAGTGCGGGATCTGTGTTGCAGAGAGCCCCTTCACCTGGGTGGCTGAGAGCGCCCCGACCTGGGTGGTGTCCAGGGCCGCGATCCCGGTGGTGTTGATCGACCCGACCTGGGTCGCGCTGAGAGACCGGATTTCCGTCTGGGAGAGGCTCTGTATGACGGTGACCGAGAGGGCGCCGATCTGAGCCGCCGAGAGGCTGGAAATCGCCATGTGAGCTTCCTAGTCGAGAATTTTGAGCGCGGGTTCAGATCGGTCGAAACGCAACAAGTCTGGGGAGCGCGATACTACCTGGACGCGTTTCCCCGACCCCACCCACAACAGAAACACTTACCAGTGTGTTACGATGATTCTTGGCCGCCGAAGCCGTTATCCACGGGCTCCGGAAGTGTTGGGACAGACTAGAGGGCGGGAGACGGGTGTTATGCCGCCGTCTGCTCTTCAGTGGTCGGAGAAACGA